>JALVSJ010000113.1 GCA_027024445.1 Desulfobacterales bacterium | reverse complement strand
TTACTCCAGAGAAGATACTGGCAGCCTTAAAAGAAAAGGCGAAAGGATAACCGTAAAGGGTCAAGAGGTGTAAATATGGGAACAGGACTAAAAAGGAAAAGACGTTCGGCAAAAGAATCTGTTCCCAGTAGAAGAAAAGTAACCCGCCTAGGAGAATCCCTGTCCACTGTAAGTGTCCCTGAGGAGTTTGAGTCTGCTTTCCTTCGTGCGCAAAGGTATGTCCGCAGTTACTTTGAGAAAAAGAGTGAGGTCCCTAGCAAGGCAAAAATTGAGGTCTCGGGAGAGAGGTATATTCTTGTCCGCGCCGCCTCCATGTCGAAAGAATTTTTTGACCTGGTTACCTCTTTGTATCAAGACAGGGGAGAGGATGAAGCTCGAAGGGTTGCAATGGGTTTCCTGTTTGATATGGCCCATGCGATAGGAAAGGCCGATGCCAGAAGTTTTTACCTGAAGATGAATGTAGACAATCCCATAGAGAAGCTTTCGGCAGGGCCTGTCCACTTTGCATATACTGGATGGGCGTTTGTAAAAATATTGCCTGAATCCCACCCAAGCCCCGATGATGACTATTTCCTGATCTATGATCACCCATTTTCTTTTGAGGCGGATACCTGGATGAAAAGCGGGGAGAAGCCTGATTTTCCGGTGTGTATCATGAATGCCGGCTATTCTTCTGGCTGGTGCGAGGAAAGTTTCGGCATTCCCCTGGTAGCCGTAGAGATTGAATGCCAGGCAAGAGGGGATAAGCATTGCAGATTTGTTATGGCTCCGCCTGGAAAAATCGAGCAGTACCTCGAAAAGTATAGTCCCACTGGATATGCCGAGTCCCAGCCTGCAGTTTCAATTGCCATACCTGAGTTCTTCCAACGAAAGCGTCTAGAAGAGGAACTGCTCAGACACAGGGATCACCTAGAGGATCTTGTAAGAGAGAGAACAGAGCGGCTGACCAGAATAAATGAGCAGTTGCAACGAGAAATTGCAGTGCGCTCAAAAGCTGAGAAGGCCTTGCAGAAAAGTGAGACTATGCTGCGGGCTATATTTGATCAGACATTTCAGTTCATCGCAGTGCTCAAACTGGACGGAAGCGTAATAAAGGTCAACAAAACCGCGATGGATTTTGCAGACGCCAAGGAAGAGGAAATAGACGGAAAACCATTCTGGGAGACCCCATGGTGGGTCCACTCCCCTGATGAACAGAAACGACTCAAGAAGGCTATTAAAGAAGCTGCTTCGGGAGAACTTATTCGATTTGAGACACAGCACAGTCGGTCTGACGGACACAAAATGAGCTTTGATTTTTCCGTCAAACCAGTACGAGACAGCAAGGGAAAGATAGCCCTGCTCATTGCGGAGGGTAGGGATATAACAGCACTGAAGACTGCTGTGGAAGACCTACGTAATAGAGAGTTGGAACTACAAGTTCAATCCAAGCGGCTGGAGGAGGCGAACGTAGCCTTAAAAGTGCTCTTAAAACAAATGGAAAACAAGAAGCGCGAGGACGAAGAAAGCATTCTTTCCAATGTCAGGCAACTGGTTTTTCCATATCTGCAGCGGCTTAAGAAAAGCCATCTGGACAAGGATCAGAAGATCCTGGTTGACATGATTGAAAACAATCTGGGGCACATTACCTCGCCAATGGTCAGGAGGCTTTCTTCAAGCGTACTCAATCTCACACCCATGGAGATCAGGATTTCCCACCTGGTGAAAGAGGGACTCACCAACAAGGAAATAGCGGACATTCTGGGGACTTCGCTTAACACTGTGACCAGCCACCGCTACAAGATCAGAACCAAGCTGGGACTGAAGAACAAGGGTATTAATCTCAGATCATATCTAATGTCTCTGGAAGAATAGTGGTTTTGCCTCACTATTTCATAATTGAAATAATAGACTTGATCTGATAGTTCCTTTGGCTTACAAAGAGGGCGAAGTAGGGAGGGGATAGCCATTTATTTTTGTTTATTGCGAAGGGCTGATATCTCGGCAAACCGTCAATAATAAATGCGGAAGGAGTGCAGTGGCTTCTTCCGCATTTTTAGTTTTCGTAAGTGTAGATCAAGAGAAAGAAGATCTGAAGAAAGGAGGGGGCAGTGATGAAGGTCCTAGTAAGTGACAATTTAAGCAAAGTGGGTGTAGAGATCTTTGAAAAGACCCCCGGAATACAAGTAGATGTAAAGACCGGTCTCAAGCCCGAAGAGCTCAAAGAGGTGATTAAAGACTACGATGCTTTAGTGATCCGAAGTGCTACAAAAGTAACCGCTGATATCATCGCGGCAGCCGACAAGTTAAAGGTGATAGGACGCGCAGGTATAGGACTTGACAATGTGGATATAGCTGCTGCCACTCAACGGGGAATTGTGGTTATGAACACTCCCGAAGGCAATACCATAACCACCGCTGAGCACGCCATTGCCATGATGATGTCACTGTCGCGAAACATTCCCCAAGCTACCGCCTCTCTTAAAGAGGGTAAATGGGAGAAGAAGAAACTACAAGGTAAGGAACTTTACAATAAGACCCTGGGCGTCATTGGTGCGGGCCACATAGGGCGTATTGTGGTCGACAGGGCCAAAGGACTCAAAATGCATGTGATAGTATATGACCCTTATGTAAAGCCCGAGGTTTTAAACGAGTTGGGGGGAGAAGGAGTAGACTTTGATGAGCTGTTGAGACGTTCTGATTACATTACAATCCACACGCCCAAAACTCCTGAGACCACAAATCTCATAAATAAAGATACTTTGGCGAAGATGAAAAAAGGAGCAATGCTCATCAATTGCGCCAGGGGGGGGATAGTAAACGAGGATGATTTGTACGACGCATTAGCCTCAGGTCATTTGGCAGGTGCAGCTCTTGATGTGTTCGCACAGGAGCCGCCGGGCAAGATTAAGCTCATGGATCTGGACAATTTTATATGCACTCCGCACCTGGGAGCCTCAACCAAGGAGGCCCAGGACAACGTGGCAAGGGATGTTGCCAACCAGATAGTGGCATATTTACTAGAAGGCACCATCACAAATGCGGTTAACGTGCCCAGTATAAGCGGCGAACTGGTCAAAGTGCTGAGGCCTTTTGCCCTCTTAACGGAAAAGATGGGATTACTGCAGGCTCAGTTGGCCGAAGGTGGGATTCGAGATATAGAGATCAAGTATGCTGGCGCTGTTTCGCAATATGACCCCAGTCCCCTCACCGCTGCCCTGCTAAAAGGGATATTGACACCAGCGTTGAAAGACGAGGTGAATTTTGTCAACGCACCGGTAATAGCATCAGAAAGGGGCATAAAGGTGGTGGAGTCCAAGACAGAAACCTCAGAAGATTTTGCCAGCCTGGTGGTTACCAAGGTCAGGACAAATGAGGGCGAGCACATAGTCTCAGGTACGGTATTTGGAAAGAATATGCCAAGGATCCTAAGGATTGATGAGTTTTATCTTGAAGCCTTTCCTGAGGGGCATAACTTGCTTATCAAGAATAGAGACGTCCCAGGAGTTATTGGTGCCATCACTTCTACGTTGGGCGTCGCAGGGTATAACATCGGGCGGATGCATGTGGGTCAGGACAAGACAGCAGGTGAAAATGGGGTGTTTCTGGCCACTGACTCTCCTGTCAGCGATGAAGTTCTGTCGCAACTAGAGTCAATAAAGGATGTCCTGTCGATCCGAAGGATCGACCTCTAGCCAAAGGCTTTGGGATTTCTGCATATTGGCTAGACTAAAGAAATGTTTCGAATTCACGTTTTTACTTGGTGTTTGGAATATTGAAATGAAGGAATAATGGAACCTCATTTATTCCAACTTTCCAGTGTTCAATTGCTTCGGTTGTGGACGGAGCGAACCAACTTGGGTTTGGGGCTGCCTGGTTATCAGGCATAAACGTCAACCAAATTTTTGTTTAAGGAGGAGTCATGGAACCGAAAAAGATTGTATTGCCGGAATCAGAAATGCCGCGCCAATGGTACAACATCCTGCCCGACATGCCTACACCGCTTGAACCACCACTTCACCCTGGAACGGGTCAGCCTGTGGGGCCAGATGATCTGGCGCCCATCTTTCCAATGCCCCTGATTGAACAGGAAGTAAGTCAGGAAAGGTGGATCGACATTCCAGAAGAAATCCTTGAGAAATACCTCATATGGAGGCCCACTCCACTTTACAGGGCTTACAATCTTGAGAAATACTTGGATACGCCTGCGAAGATTTACTTTAAGAATGAAGGCGTAAGTCCAGCCGGCAGTCACAAGCCCAACACGGCCATTGCCCAGGCCTACTATAATAAAATCTCAGGGACCAAGCGTATTACTACAGAAACAGGGGCTGGTCAGTGGGGCAGTGCCTTGTCCTTTTGCTGCTCCTTGTTTGGGATAGAGTGCAAAGTCTTTATGGTGAAGGTGAGCTATAACCAGAAACCATACCGTAGAATCATGATGGAAACATGGGGAGCCACCTGTGTCGCAAGCCCAAGCAATGAGACAGAGGCAGGCCGCAAGATCCTGGCCGAGAACCCTGATTCTCCGGGAAGCCTGGGGATAGCCATCAGCGAGGCGGTTGAAGCTGCAGTGTCGGATGAAGACACAAAGTACTCGCTTGGCAGTGTGCTCAATCACGTTATGTTACACCAAACGGTAAATGGGCTCGAGACACAAAAACAACTGGCAATGGTAGGAGATTACCCAGATGTTATCATAGGCTGCGCCGGTGGAGGGAGTAACTTTGCAGGGAATGCTCTACCCTTTGTACGTGATAAGATCAACGGAAAAGAGATTGACATTATAGCCGTTGAGCCCGCCTCCTGTCCTACCATGACCAGAGGACCATTTGCTTATGATTTTGGTGATACAGTAGGAATGACCCCATTGCTGCCGATGCACACCTTGGGCCATAGCTTTGTACCTGAGCCAATCCATGCGGGTGGTTTGAGATACCATGGCATGGCGCCTATCGTGAGCCAACTGGTTTTGGATGGGCTGATCAGACCCGTTGCAATACCGCAACTCGAGACATTCCAGGCTGGAATCACATTTGCACGAACTGAAGGTTTCATTAGTGCGCCTGAGACAAACCACGCAGTGGCTATGGCTATTCGTGAGGCCTTAAAGGCGAAAGAAGAAGGCAAGGAGAAAACGATTCTCTTTAACTGGAGTGGCCATGGCTTGGTGGATATGGCCGCCTACGAGGCATATCTGCACGGAAAACTTGCTGACCATGAGTTGCCCTCAGAAGAAGTAGAACGTGCGCTAAAGGATATTGAGCCCTTGCCAAAACCGAAACAGGTTCAGAAATAATTATTATTGCTATTAGATAATGAGTGCCGGAGACCTGAGGTTCTCCGGCACTCAAACAAGGCATTGAGGTGTGCCGATGGAAAAGCCGGTAGAGCCACCAGGAGACGATTTCAAGATTAGGTGTCCGAGGTTGGGGCACCAGATCTTCTTTTCTTACTGTATTATCGAAAGTGACCGGAATCCCTGCTTTAAGATTCTGGATTGTTGGCACCAGTATTTCGATGTGGAAACTTATCTGAAATCCCACTTGACTACTGAACAATGGGATAAACTTGTCAATAGACCACCTAAGCCCAAGGTGTTATCACTGGTAGAGTTAATAGAACAGGCAAAGAAGAGGAAGAAAGAAGCGGAGTGATGAAAAAGCAAATCTTATTGGGAAATGAAGCAATTGCTTTGGGCCTCCTGGAAGGGGGGTGCCAGATACTTACCTCTTACCCTGGTACACCCAGTTCGGAAATACTTCCGGGTGCTGTGAAACTGATCAAGGCAGAAGGCCTCAATACTTACACTGAATGGTCGACAAATGAGAAAGTGGCCTTGGACAATGCTTATGCTGCTGCGATCGCAGGTAAAAGGGCGGCCTGTTGTATGAAGCAGGTAGGATTGAATGTAGCTGCTGACTCACTGATGAGTGCAGCGTATCTTGGTACGGTAGGTGCCCTTGTTATAATATCATGCGATGATCCCGGACCACACTCCTCACAGACCGAGCAAGACACCCGCCTCATGGCAAGGCTGGCGAAAGTGCCGGTGCTTGATCCTTCTACGGCTCAAGAGGCAAGAGTGATGGCGAAATTCGCCTTAGATCTGAGTGAAGAGTACAAGGTCCCAGTGGTACTGCGCCCAGCTATCAGAGTATGTCACGCAAGGCAAGACATAGCATGGGAGGATCTTAAGAGCAATGATACCAAAGCCAGCTTTGAAAAAGACCCTACCCACTGGGCGGCCACACCGCGTTTCCGGTATCTTCTGCACAAGGAGCTGAACAAGAAGCTTAAAGAGATTTCCCGACGGTTTGATACCCTCAAACAGTTTAATTTCCACAACCTGAAGGTGGGAAAGAAATATCCTTTAGGGATAGTAGCTGGCGGGGTGCCGTTTGCTGTAGTCAGAGATGTGCTTGCTGAAGAGGGGAGAGATGATATTCCTGTCCTAAAGATAGGTGCCCCTTACCCATTCCCTGAGAGACTGGCCCAGGAATTCATGGACGCATGCGAAAATGTGCTGGTACTTGAGGAAACTGACACAGTGATAGAATACTTTTTGAGGGATAAAAGTAAGACCTGGGGACGACTGTCAGGTCATGTGCCCTCAGAAGGGGAACTGGTGCCC
>JALVSJ010000112.1 GCA_027024445.1 Desulfobacterales bacterium | reverse complement strand
CTGATAGGCAATGAAGTTATCGGCTATCGGGCACCCACTTATTCCATAACTAAAAGGACCCTCTGGGCGTTGGATATACTTGCAGAGGAAGGGTACAGGTACGATTCCAGTGTCTTTCCCATCAGGCACGATTACTACGGTATTCCCTCAGCACCCCGTTTCCCCTTTGCCTGGAAGCTGGATCACGGCAAGGACCCAGAAGTCCTCGAAGTTTCCCAATCTAAAGGTCAAGAGTTAAGATCTCAAACTCTGCTCGAATTTCCAATGGCTACGGTAATTCTTTTCAGTCACAAATTTCCATGCGCAGGCGGAGGATATTTCAGGATATTGCCCTACTTTTTTACACGTTTGTTCTTCGAGAAGATCAACAGGGAAGGCAAACCATTCATTTTCTATTTACATCCATGGGAACTTGACAGTGATCTCCCGCAGGTAAAGGGGCTTTCCCCACTGTCAAAGTTCAGAACCTATGTAAATATCTCCAGGACAGCGCAAAGGTTTACCAGGCTGCTGAAAGACTTCAAGTTCACAACTCTCAGATCCTATTACAATTGCTTACTCCAGACTCCAGACTCCTGACTTCTGTCTTCTGACTCCTGTGTCCTTTTCAACCTTTCGCCTTTGACCTTTAACCTTGAACCTAACGCTTAACTTCTGCCTCCTATGTTCTTTTCTGCCTTAAGGGTCGGAGACCCGCTCCTTACTTCCTGGCGCGATTGGCCTCCGGTCCCTCGGGAACAAGCTGATGGCTGACAGCTATATCCTGTTGCCTCGCTGTCTAGGTTTATGGCATCTCACGTTCCCAAGTTCTCAATTTCCCAACTTCGCCGGCACTCGGCTCGGCTGCCCAGCATCCAAACCGACCAGACCGACCAAACAGACCGAACAGACCAAATAGACCAAATAGACCAAATAGACCAAACGGACTGAACAGACCAAATGGACCCAATAGACTCCAGTAAAACGACCCACTATCCGGGTCTCATCCTCCCAACGCTGGCCCTGGCTGCCTTTATAATTGCCTACCTCCCCGTCTGGAGGTCTCTGGTATCCGCATGGAGTGAGTCGGCCGACTACTCTCACGGTTTTTTTATTATCCCTCTGAGTCTCTTCATTTTATGGCGAAAGAGGAAAACTTTTGAGAAACTGCAACCGCAGCCCTCTAAATTGGGCCTCGTCCTTGTGATCGGCTCTCTGTTCACGTATATATTCGCCCGTTTTGCCCAGATCATAACACTCTCATCCCTTTCCATGATACCCCTGTTCGCGGGCATCATCCTCTACCTTTATGGCTATGCCTTTTTGAGGGAATCCGTATTTGCACTCTTTTTGCTATTTTTCATGATTCCAATCCCCTCACAAATATACTCAGCCCTTACCATACACCTCCAGCTCGCTGTCACAAAGGCAAGTGTTCTTATCGCGGGCATGCTGGGCGTCCCTGTTTACCGCGAGGGAAATGTCATCCATCTTGCAGACAGAACGCTGCAGGTGGTTAGGGCGTGTAGCGGAATGAGGTCCATGATATCACTCCTTGCGTTGAGTGCTGTGTTTGGCTATTTTACACTCAGGTCTAACATCCTAAGATCTCTCTTATTCTTTTCAGGTATACCAGTAGCCGTTGCCGTGAATATCTTCCGGGTCGTTTTAATGATATTGTTCTTTCAGTATCTTGGTTATGATCTGACAAAAGGCGCAGCGCACACTGCTATGGGCCTGGCCGTATTTCTTCTGGCAGTGACTGCCCTAGCCTTGTTAAAAGGATTCCTCTCCCCATGGGATCGGTCCCTCGTTCAAAGTTGATTATTCTGACCTTGGTCCTATTGACGACTTCTTTGTTTGTGTACGTGGTACCAAACCCCAGGGCAGCGAAACGCTCTACCCCTCTCATTAAGGCATTATCCCATATCCCTGGCTGGAAGATGGTAAGTACCTCGCCGCTCGATCAGGGGACAATTAGTGTTCTCAGGCTGGACGACTACATAAACGCCACATATTCCAATGGCAGTCAAACCGTGTCCCTTTACGTAGGTTATTACTGGACATCAAAAAAGATAGGTGCTGCACACGATCCCATGGTATGTTTCCCTGGCCAGGGTTGGGCTGTGACAGAG
>JALVSJ010000111.1 GCA_027024445.1 Desulfobacterales bacterium | reverse complement strand
CACACGGTTTACGTGGTCGCTTGTCTCTTCTGGGTCTCTCAGCTCTGCCATACTTATCATTCTTAAGATGAGATCTCTTGTCATCTGGGCCCGCTCAATTGCCAGGGCCGCACTGGTGGCGAAATGCTTTACGAGCATTTCGTCGGATTTTGAAAAGGGGATCGTCTGGCCTTTATCATTTTTGGCGTTTATTATTTGCATGACCCCTAATACATCACCTTGATGATTTATCATGGGCACGGCCAGCACTGATTGGGTTCTGTATTCAGTCAACTCGTCGAAATGGGCATCAAAGCTATATGGTTGGGAACCATCCATGCGGTATACATCGGGGATATTGACTATGGAGCGGTTCTTTGCCACAAATCCTGATATGGAATGGTGATCAATTGGGATTGTAAAGGTATTGTAAATCAGCTTTCTGTCCGGACCGAGCTTTCTTTGCAACGTATCATTTTGCGAGTGGCTGAACCTAAGGACATTTCCCCTCTTGAGATATATAGATCCGGCGTCTGCGTTAAATACCTTCCTTACGTTCCTTAGGACCTTCTCCAAAAGTATATCCAGGTCCTTGACTTCATTAATATCCATCGAGATCTGGGTGATAAGATTAATTTTTTCCTGTTCGGTTAACATTTCTTATCATGCTTTTCTAAAATCGGTGTCTGGCAAAAACGTGGCCAAAGAAGAAATCCAAAAATTTCCCCTCGCCAGGTAAAACAGCTAAGTTTAGAGCGCCTTCTCAAGGGCTAAGTAAACAAGCTTAAAATACTAATCGGCAGTAGCGGGTCAGAGCATAAATTTATAAGTTCTTGATCTTATTGGTAAATACGGTTGAGAAGGGACTGGGTCTCTTCTGCAGCGACTAGTTCTGTGAGCCATTGCGTTGGGATGGACTCCATACCCAGGTAGGCACCAAGGATCATTCCGATTAACATGTTTCTCCCGGCACTGTCACCACCTGCCATTGTGCTTTGTATCAAGGCCTCTGGTAAGTCCTCAGTGTATTTGCCAAGCACATGGATCACGCAAGGAAATGCCTCAGACGCATGGCAACTCTGGCCAAAACGCATTATCGCAGCAATAGTATCCTCGTCGGCAGAGCGTAGGCCTTTGTCTGCCAGTAATGTTATCTCAGAGAAGATGCTGGTGTCTTTGATCAAGTCCTCAATAGCAACCCTAGGATCTTTACCATGAAGCACGTGGTATGCCAGAGTTGAAAAGAATGCTGCTGCTTCGATAGTTATGGGCGCTGAATGGGTCATTGCAGTTTGAGCCCGTGAGGCCCTGAGGAGGGTCTCAATATCATCACGGTAGATGTAAACCAGGGGAGATATGCGAGAAGCACCTGCCAGATCATCAGAGATAGAACCGGATTGCTCGGGAGAGTTTCCTTTCCTGAAGTTTTCTAATGTCATGGCAGTAGCTTGGTCTATATAACCACCATAATTCTTGAACATTTCCTGCCACTGGATGGAAAAGTCTTGGAGATCAAACCCCCGTTTTTCGGAGACGGATCGGAGTAAAACCAGGGCTTGGTCTCCGTAGTGAGTAAATTCTCCAGCCTTTTTTCCAGAGTGATAGCCTCCCTTTGGAGGATCCGTGTACCCTGTTATCCTACCAAACCTTATCACTATCTCATCGGGGTCATAGATCCAATGAGGTCCAAGGGCCAAAGCGTCACCAATAAATGAGGCAAATACCATTGCCTGCGCCTTGTTCTTGTCCATACCTTTCTCCCGTTGATCGGATATTGAAAAAGTTGCCCTGTCTGTTTCTTTTGCCGGGCTTCTGTTTCAGCGGGGAAGCAGAAGCCTCAAACGATAATTATCAAACAGCGATCTCTTAGAATCACGGATGATCCGAAACACCTGTACCGTGGGGGATGGAGATATTAACACTATTTGGGATTGGTTTTAAAGATACCATATGTGGTGGAAAGTATACAAGTATCGGTGCCTGGGATGGGGCCCTTGAGGCAGCTGCAGAGAGTGTCTAAAAGCCCTGGTCTTGTCTACAATCTTCTTGACCTATGGTGAGATGCTTTGTTAATAGACCTACCATGAACTCATTGGATATAATAATTATTATTGTTATGATTTTCCTTGTGATTA
>JALVSJ010000110.1 GCA_027024445.1 Desulfobacterales bacterium | reverse complement strand
AGGCACAAGTTCTCCTCTGTCTATGTATTCCTTGGCCTGTTTGCCCAGATCTGTCCCTTTTGAGATATTTTCCCTGAAAATAACACCTGTTTCAATATGGGGGATATTATATTTTTGCTTGAGTATAGCCCCCTGCGTACCTTTACCGCTTCCATTTGGTCCAAAAAATAGAATCCTCATGTGTCTTCCTCCTTATGCTTTTTTCCCAACCATATCTGTCAGACTATTACATTGGCCAAAGCCAAAAAAGTCATCGGAACACTATTTAAAAACAGGCAGGATGTCAAGGGGCGGGGTTATACTCTTAATGGGCCTGATTGTTTTCCATGACCTTCTGGCAGATCTCTCTTATCCTTGGGTCTTGCAGGAGTGCAAGAAATTTGGGATTGCTTAGGAGATAGGAAATATCGTTTGCCCGAATTGCCTTCATTAAGACCGGATCTTCAAGTACCTTTTTCACCTCTGGGTCATCACGCAAGGAACCTATTGCTCTCATCAATTCTGAATCGGCCTGGATCTCATTTGTGATCTTACTTACTTGGTCTCTTGTAGAATCTGGTGTCTCTTGTGACTCAGTTTCCTTGGTGTCCTCGCTTGAAGATATCTGCTTAATCTTCGCTGGATCCAGCTTGATTATGCCAAGGGTATCAGAATTGACGGTCCAGCATCCTTTCCTTACCGAGACAAGTTCCCCATAGATCACGGTTCCATCAGTAAGCTCTATTCTCTTAGGCGCCCCATAGGAATCGCTCCAGGTGGCAAAGGTAGAAACGATCGCCAAGATGAAAACAGCCAGGCACGGTATCGATTTATTCACCATAAGCCTCATAATGAATCCCACGTACAAGCTTATCTTAGAAACTCTGGCATGAGGTCGAATCCATTGTCATAGCGAAGCCCTGAGCGGGCCGCTGCCCTCTCCGTGAATTGTCCTTTCCTTGCCTTAGCAAGGTCTTCACTGGTTGCCCATGCAAAAATAGTGGGGTCATCTGTATGGGTCCTCTTGGCAATAGGAGTCAGATGATCGCTTGCAACCATGATCCTGTAAGACTCAAATTTCTTAAGGCCCTCCAAGATCCTACCCACCACCTCCCGGTCAAAGGCTTCTACAGCTTTTATCTTATCTTCGATTATCCCCGAATGCCCTGCCTCATCAGGCGCCTCAACGTGAACAAACATAAAATCCAGCTTCTCGAGGCTCGCAAGGGCCGCTTCTGCCTTGCCTTTGTAATTCGTGTCAAGGTACCCGGTGGCACCGTCCACATGTATTGGTTTCAGCCCGGCACTAATTCCTATTCCCTTCAAGAGGTCTACGGCGGAAATGACGCCACCTTTTAGTCCAAATCGGCTCATGAAGGGCGGAAGGCTTGGCGGCTTTCCCTGGCCCCAGGGCCATACCGAGTTGGCCTCCAGCAGACCCCTTTTTCTCCTGGCAACATTTACAGGGTGATGGCCTAGTATTTCCCAGGAGCGCCTTATCATATCTTGGATCGGATTTTCATTTGATCTACTCAAGTAATCTGCCATATTCTTACCAAGCACGTCATGGGGTGGTATGGTCTGAGCGTGTAAGGGGCCTTTGTTCCACACCAGAAGGTGACGGTAGGCTACTCCCGGATAAATGCGAATACCATTGTTCTCAAGTTGTTTCTTGATAGTGGCGACGATTGCTCTGCCCTCTTCTGTGGAAATATCTCCCGAACTGTGACTCAGCATAATGATTTCATCGGAGGATTTATGGTCGAGGCAGACCAGGTTCATGCGAAAGGCCACGTCTTCATCGCCCAGTGTCACGCCCATACTGGCTGCTTCCAACGGCGCGCGGCCTGTATGATATTTCCCGGGATCATAACCCAACAGCGAGAGGTTCGCCACATCGCTTCCGGGGGGCATGCCTTCAGGAATGGTCTTCACAAGGCCAATGCAAGACCCTGCTATCTTATCCATATTAGGTATATCGGCAACCTCAAGGGGTGTCTTGCCTCCAAGCTCATCCAGAGGATAATCCCCCATCCCGTCACCAACCAGAAGTATATATTTCGTATCACTTCTCGGCATCCTGATATTCCTTACATCCCCCGTTCCACTCTTATTATGATCGTCCTGTCTGTAACTA
>JALVSJ010000109.1 GCA_027024445.1 Desulfobacterales bacterium | reverse complement strand
ATCCTTTACTCCGTAGGGTCTCTCAATGCACTCAATCCTAACACTCTGTCCGACCATCTTTTGCAGTTTGACCGTATCCAGACCAGTCATCGCGATTATCTCTACGTCAGGATAAGACCTTGTCACTCCTTTTAACAGATCAATATCGCTCGCCTTGGGCACCGTTAGATTCCACACCAGCAGTGTTATTGGTTCTTTTTTTAGCAGCTCTGCTACTTCCCCACTTCCATTGGCTACGACCAGATCAAATCCTCGTCCTCCTCCTTTCAGGCTCTGACGAAGGGCCCTGATCAAGTCGGGGTCGCGATCAATTATCAGTACCTTGCCTTCCATCATCAATACTAGTAGAGTTTTATTCCGAATCTTGAAAGGGCTTTCTTGTTCTGCTGGTACCATGGTCCCAATGACCCCAGCAGCTTGGACGTTATGTCCAGTTCTTTTGCCAGTTCCTTCACAGATTCGATAACTCCGCGGGCCAACTCTTCATCTGACGCCTCACCTACGAAACTGATTTTTTGTCCGTCGTATTCAAATTCTCCTGCAAACGGATCCAGGAAATCGTATTTTTCTGCCTTTTCCACGAACTTTTTCTTCAGCAGTGTTTTAAAGTCTCTGTCCATCCTTCCATTAGAGTAAAACACCTCCTCAAATGTCTTGAGGAGCTCCTCCAATGCAGCGATAACATGCCAAGAATTCTTCGGAGCTGGTTGAGGGGTCTGCACCTTGAGTCGACCGCTCTGGGGTAGTATCTTGCTTACATAGAAACTCGCTCCAAGATCCTTGCTCTTTTCAATCAGGAGCGCCACTCCTTCTTCTATTTTTTCTAAAGTTATCGGACCCCAAGAAAAAGACCCTCCGACCACTTGCCCGCCATTCAAGAAGATTATTCCTCCGCCCTCACCGTCTTTTAGGGAGACATCGATAAAACCTGTCAGTCCCTCGGCCTTCATCTTGCTTATGAGCCCTCCCAACTCGGTGAACTCAGTACTTAGATCCTTATAGATGGGTTCGGTCTCGGGCACATTGGCCCACAGGTATATCTGCTCGGAGGGTATTTCATAAATGCTTATAGTGAAATTATTGTTATCAACCGCATCTATAATACCCTGCACAGCCTCTTCACCTTTAGTGAGTTTACCCTCTTGTTCAAATATACCGTTGAGCAATTCATCTTTGTCAAAATAAATCACTGCCTCTGCAAACGGGGATTTGAAGTGGATAGCACCACTGCCCAGTTCTCCTTGGTAATGCTCAAACAACTTTCTTATATGAAGGTAGTAGCTATTGAGCTTTTCAACTACAGGTTTCTCTTTTGGTAAGATAAGCATGGTTCCACCGCTTCCTCTAACGCTCTATTATTTAGGATGCCGGAGACCTTGGGGTCATCTTCTCCTCCGAAGCCTTTCAATGGAAAGCCTGATACTCTCTTGCATGCGACTTATGGCCTCAGCGAGGTCACCTATTTCATCTGCAGCCTTGATTTCTAACTCAGTGTCCAGTTCACCAACACTTATTTTTTCGGCCAAATCAGTCAAAGATTTTATCCTTTCGGTGATCATGTGCCCATAAATTGACACTATCAGGCCTATGAGAATTATTGTGCCTGCGAGTATTGCGAAACTCAGGTTTCTCACCCTGCTGGTAATGACGTCAGCTCTTGCCTCCAGTTTTTTTACTGGAATGGTAAATTCGTCCAAATAAGTTGTTGCTGCTACCACATACCTCGTACCTTTCACCGGGGTGCAAACCATGTATTTGGCTCTGATCTTACCGTCCTTGTCCTGCCAGTTATAATAGCCTCTTGACTCGTGCCCTCCTTTTACACCAGTAAAAATTTTCCAGAATCCCGGAAAATACTTTCCTAGAGGTTTCCTGAGCTTACTCATATCGATTCCTATTATTTTTTGGACGGGGTGAGCCCACGTCCGCCAAATTCCGTCAGCACCCGGCAATTCATAGAGGGCTGTATAACCCGTTTTTCCCACTTTCTGTACAGCAATTTTCTTGAATGGCTCGTAGTTATTAAATTCCTCCTTCTTGAGAAGTGGGTGAGCAAGCAAAAACAACTGCACCTGGGCAGCTACTGATCTGGCCTTTTCTTCTATAATCTTCTCGGCAATTTGAGAAACGATTCGGGAACTATTGCTTGTAAGCAAATTTGACAGGTCGTTCAGTTGCCTCATATAAAACACTCCAGCCCCGATCATTAATACAATTGGGAGGACCATAAACAGAATAATCATCTTGGTTCTCAGGCCCCATTTCCTTTTTGGCGATATGGAGATGGGCTGGGTCCTCTCTCTCAACTCCTCCTCTACTTTTTCCCTCTTGCTAGAGGGCATCTCGGTCTCAGGCTCTTTTGGCATCGGATGAGCAGGCTCCTGGAGCTTGCTTGCTGGTTTGTCCTCACCTGGCTCAGGGCGCTTCACCATAAAAAAATGATTGCAGACCTTGCATCTCACCTTTGCCATTTTCCCTTTAATCTTGGCCGGATCGATCTTGTACTTCGTGCCACATTCTTCACAAATGACGATCATTTTTATACTCCTTTTGCTCAGTTATATATCAAAAAGCTATTCGGCTTCTCCTGCCAAGCCCTTAGTTCTTTATGCTTTTTTTGTTATCTACCGCACTGAAGCAAGCCCCAGCTCCTTTAGCTTCTCAAGCATATTCTGCTGAAAGGCCACCCTTTTGTCCTCCCGCTGGATCTGTCTGGCTAGCATATATACGAGTTCTGCTGCGTGACTTGCCGGAAAATTCGAGACGGTGCAATTTAAATCAATGAGAGCATCCTCTATTAGCACGTCAGCAATAGGACCGATTGCCAGCGACAATTCTTTCCGAATAGAGGCGAAGAAATCTAGGTTTACCATCGAGGCCTTATCAACTGCAGGCTCTATGAGGCCCAGATCAACCAGTCTGGAGATCACGGGAGTGAGCTCTTTCATCTCGATGTTAAGGGCTGCTGATAATTGTTCCACGGTTTTCTTCCCGTCCAGTTCCAGAAGGATTTTCAACATGGTACTGTCCATGGAAAACTCGCCCATGTCATCTCTCTGTACCCTTCTGAAAACTTTTTTAGATATGTCTTTCTCTGCCAATACCATCGACCTCTTCCCTGCTATTCGTTTTTAACCTTCTTTGTACCAATCCCTTAATTCCGTTTTTAGGAAACGAAACTCCTCCTTCATGGTCTGCATGATATCATTCATCGCCTCTCTTACTGCCTCTCCTACGGCCTCTTTGATCAGGTCTACATTAATCATGGACCCCTTAATTTCTTGATGCGATGCACGGCTTTTAGCCCCGATTGCCCTCTTGAGATCCATGAATTCCCTGACCCGTTGATCAACCAGGGCCTTTTTCTCTTCCTCGGTTATTTCACCTTCAAAACTCTTCTCAAAGCTCTGGAAGGTGGTATTAAGAAGTCTTACTGCCTCAGGGTTGGAATCACCCTTATGTCTTTTTATGTATTTCCCGAGAGCAAGGAGCATTTGAATAAAGGTCTTCAGTGCCTGATCCTCCCCACATTTGTCACGAATTGCCTCAGTCTCACTCAAGAAACGCCTCATGACCTCATCTGTTATCTCCCATTCAAGGGACAGAACAATTGATTTCAGGGAAGCCAGAGGAGAGTCTTCTTGCTTGCTTTCCCCCTGCGCCTCTTGTGCAGAAGGTGCGTTCTCGGAATCATTTTCAATGACCAGGTCTTGTCCCTCGCCTTCTTCGTGTTTCTCTTGTTCCTCTGCGTCCTCCTGGAAAAGATCGTCTAACTTCTTTTCCACTTCGGCCGTTAGCCTGCTGCTGGTAATCCCCTGCACTTTAAACCTCCTATCTTAGCTCCCTCTCGAGAGAAGCTACAGTAAGCAGAATTATCCTCTTCAATGTCTCTGCCACGTTTTTTCCTTCTAGGGCACTAGCTTCCAAAGCAGGCGCCTTAAGTTTACTGTTGAGATCCTTTTGAAGCGTTGAAATGGCCAACAGCGGGATACCCTGTTTTGCAAGATCTCTCTTGTTGTACTGGATTACCAGAGGGATCTTGAAAATACTCTTGTTGTATGTAGCGAGGTTCTCCTGCAGATTCTTCAGGGATAATATATTATGTTTTCGCCTTACCACCATTGAGTCGGCCACAAATACGATTCCATCCACCCCCTTAAGCACAAGTTTCCTCGTGGCATTGTATTTGACCTGCCCCGGCACGGTATAAAGCTGTATCTTGATGTCGTAGCCCTTTATCTTTCCCAGTCCCAAGGGTAAAAAATCAAAGAACAACGTCCGGTCACCCTGGGTCTTGATTGTGACCATCTCTGTTTTTATCCTGCTGTGGAACTTCTTATATATGTATTCGAGGTTCGTAGTTTTTCCTCCCCTTCCCGGCCCGTAGTAAACTATCTTGACCTGAACCTCCTTGTTCTTCAGATTTACGAATGCCATTTAGGTCCCTCTTGGTGTTTTTTCGCCGTTCCATTCCTCGTTAGCACCGAGTGCTCCGGGCTAGATGTACTAGACATCCAGCGACTGCCCCAGCGTATCCTTAATTTTCTCAATTGCTTCCGATACTTTTAAGCGCAAGAATCCAAGGGAAATCTCTTGGCCAAAAATCGTGATGAGAAGGAAATCTGTGAGTACTTTGCTGAAATGAATACTCTCTTTCTGTCCCTTATGAAATAAGAGGGAAAACTCTTCCTCGCCTATGATTTTGGCCATTGTGCTTACGGCCCCGAAGTTGCCCGCGGCCAGCGCAGCTAAGGAATAGATATCATGCTGATTTTGACCGTTATCCAAACTGGCGATTATATTGCCAGCCATATCTATTAAAAACACGCAGTGCACCCCCACATCAATTAAGTCTGTTTTGAGGACCTGCTCTATACCATCCAGTTCTGCTTGTCCCAGGCTATAGGTCAAAGCTCCACCTCCCTGCTAGCGTGTATGATGGATGTTTAACTGTACGCGTCAAAGTCTCGTTACTGGTTGTGTCAATATTCGGTTACTCAAAGCTGTCGAGATCCAGTCGGATTAAGCCAAAAAAAGCTGCCGCCTTTCTCCTTTTGCCCTAAAAGATTGATTCACGGGTTTTCTTTTCCTTGGTGCCTACTAAAGCATTTCGTCTTTTTTTGTATTAAACTTAAACTCAAATTATGTGTTAAAATGCAGCCATCGACGTGGTTTTCACATTTCGACTCTTTCACCCTATCATTTCGACCTCCTGTGCCTATCGAAATAAATCCAAGGATAAAAAATACAAGCAATTCACATTTCTAACTAATTTGTGCAAGATAGGTGCCATGGATAAATTGGCCTTTCAAAAGCGTATCAGGTTGACGTACTGCGAGTGAATGTGTAAAAATATAAATACAAATGGGTGCTGATCTTTATCAACTAATGAGAGTGGCCCTCAAAGAAGCTAAAATTGCGATGGGGCAAGGAGAAGTACCTGTGGGTGCTGTTGTGGCTGCAGGCGATGGAACAGTCCTCGCGTCGGCCCACAATATGCCCATAAACCTTAATGACCCCACAGCCCATGCCGAGATTTTGGCCCTCAGGGAAGCGGCGAGCAAGGTCGGGAATTACCGGCTTGTGGATATGATTCTAATATCTACTATCGAGCCCTGCCTTATGTGCATGGGCGCTGCGCTTCAGGCGCGTATTGGCCATCTGGTCTATGGGGCCTCGGACCCCAAGGCAGGGGCCGCGGGGTCGCTGTTTGATCTGTCTTCAGACAGACGGCTTAATCACGCAATAAAAGTCACTTCAGGCGTGATGGAAGCCGAGTGCCGCTCATTGATACAAGAGTTTTTCAGGGCAAAGAGAAAAGGTTGCCCGTAGGAGGTAGCGGAGAGGTACCGAAGTGGTCGTAACGGGGTCGACTCGAAATCGACTTGTCTCGTGAAGAGCGAGGCACGTGGGTTCGAATCCCACCCTCTCCGCCAGCGGGAAATCAAGTCGGAATTACAGCGGAGAGATGTCCGAGCTGGCCGAAGGAGCGCGACTGGAAATCGCGTGTACCACTTAAAAGTGGTACCGAGGGTTCGAATCCCTCTCTCTCCGCCATTTTTTTTGCTTTTTCCTTCCAGGTAGGCATCTGATTACTAGGTGGTCGGCTATATAATTGGCCAACTGAGATAAAAGCCAAGGAATCGCCTCCCTGCCAAAGCAGATTTAGCTGGTGAGTGTAGGGTTGCAGAAAACAATTGGCGGGTAAAGCCAGAAAAAGGTTCCCATGGTTCACGAGGTACTCGCAAGAAAATGGCGTCCCCAGACCTTTGACGATGTGGTTGGGCAAAGCCATGTCACTGAAACCCTTGTCAACGCTATTGAGTCGGGACGCCTGGCCCACGCCTACCTCTTTGGTGGACCCAGGGGTGTGGGCAAGACATCGGTTGCCAGGATCCTGGCAAAGGCCCTCAATTGCGCCCAGAGGCAGGGGGCAAACCCCTGCAACAAATGCACCTCCTGCACCGAGATAACAGAGGGCTATTCAGTGGATGTGCAGGAGATTGACGGGGCTTCTAACAGGGGGATAGATGAAATCCGGGAACTGAGAGAAAACATCAAGTATATGCCTCAGTCGGGCCTCTATCGCGTATATATAATTGACGAAGTCCACATGCTCACTATTCAGGC
>JALVSJ010000108.1 GCA_027024445.1 Desulfobacterales bacterium | reverse complement strand
CAAGATAAGTATGTATGATGTAACCTGGAATCTCCCTCGCAAGAAGATCGAATTCCTATGGAAGAAGTCTGTGTCAACGTGTCTGAACAACTTTGCTGAAAATCGGAGCTTCAATGGATATAAGGTGATGACGGGCCACCTTGTGTACTACTGCGGGCAGCGTGAGGAATATTTTTCAGTATTCAACTCAAACTACCTTAATGAAGAAAACCGAAAGTTCAATCTTAAGGCCTCGCATGTAATTCTTTTCATAGATGATATTTATGATATGTATTTGAGACTCTCCCTTCCTGATCAGCTATATGATCCAAAAGCTAGGATCAATGATTACCTGAAGCAGGTAGCAGAAGAAAGATCTATTCCGGACATCCGTGATGTCAATGAGGAAATTCTATGCAGCTGTTGCATGGAATGGGAGATATCAATTATTTCTCATATGCTTAAGTGGAGGCACCTTGAAATCATTCTAGCAGAAAACCTTGCTCTCCAACTTGGCGCCAAATTCATGCTGTTTGGGTTGAAACACCCCATAAAGGTTGTATTGAAATGGTTGGAACAAAAATCAATATCCACTTATATTTCGCATCCCATCACAAAACCTAGGGCCGAGGAAAGAGAAACTAATAAGTGGCCTGAGATAGTAAAGGAGCTTTCGTGCTTACAAAAGGGGTTAGAAGAACACGATATTGTTTCCATCATGCCAACAGCCATAGACGAGTATAGATTTTCTGTTCAGGGTGGGAGATACACTGGTTTTCTTGACACTAGGTGGCCTCTGGCTGCAGGTCCTAGTAATTTATTCTATTCCCCGCCGAAGAGTACCAAAGATGCGGAACATCGGAGATTACTTGCTCCTAAGATTTGGAATTTTGAATCGTGTCGCCTTGAGGAACACACAGAACATAGCAGTGAGATAATTAGTGTAGTGATAGATACCTTTATAAGGAGTCTTATTCGCCAAATCCTGGTCCAAGTGGCCTCAAGGGATCATCTATTAGTATACCATACTAGTGCTCTTCTCATTTTTCGGCCCTATTATGATGGAGAGACATCGCTGTCTTCGGGGGTTGAGAAAGAGATAAGGTATTGGGAATCACTTGTTAATTCTGGAGAATTAAAACGGGCTCTGTTCATTCACACGAGGAAGGACATTAGAAAACTAGCTCGATCCCTACTTTGTGGCGAACACAGAGAGGAGACGAAAGGCAGGCTTAATAGTAAACTATCTCAACTAGTTCAGATAGAATTCCCCAAGATAACAGAGAAGGATCTCCTTGCGCTTAAGCAAGATAGAATGAGGAATGGGGTATTAGGGGGGGCAAGAATTGTCCCCAGTGTGAAAAAAGACCTCTTGGAAAGACTGCCCAACCTCTTGAAGGACGCAAAATTTGGCATTATTAATGATACCCTAATAGGGGACGCAACGGTGAAAAAGATGTCAGTTGGACTCCTTGTATTTGAGGAGATGCAAGAACTGCAAGAGGTGATACCAGACATAGTTGGTTTCCTTAGCGGCAACAAGGAGCCTCCATACAACTTCACTTCGCACGATGCCGCAAACTTGATTCCGATTAGTCTGAAGGAACTGGGCTGGCCAGAATTCCCTGAGTTCCAGATATCTAGGCCACAGTGAGACTGTGTCCGGTATGGATTGGGATCTCCTTTTGAAGGACGGTAGTGTCAAGAATTTTTCGCATTTTTGTGGGCCTATCTACCGCCAGGTAGAGGAATATCTCAATGATATACTCATGCGGATTATGTCTTATCCCATCAACAGGCTGAGGGAGCTTCTGCCAGATCAGTGGAAGCCAGTGGGAAAGGATGGTAGCGGGCTTATCATTACTTCCCCCTGAACAATCAGACCAGATAGCATGGCAGTTTAGAGCCCATGGCAAAAACCCCGCTTACATCTCACCTCACGATGCTGAGGTGAGGTACCTCGATTCAATGAACAAACAAAGGATGGGTACGTTGGACGCTTAGTGCGCCGGTCAAAACCGGCAAGGAGTTGTGGATGAAGAGCCATACAGTGAAGGCCTAGCGAGCCACACTGGCCCCGAGTCATGCGTGGGTGTGCGTGAGGACATCGGCGAAGCGTTGACAGGGGTACACATAGGCCAGGTA
>JALVSJ010000107.1:1493-2135 GCA_027024445.1 Desulfobacterales bacterium | reverse complement strand
CTGAGCAGGCTTGAAAACGCCGTCCTGGCAACTGCACTGTCAGCCTCGTCCACAATTGAAATGAGCCTTCGCCACAATATCTCCAGGGTAATCGGGTCGAATTTCTGTCCCATATTTACACCTCCTCCATATCAACCCACAGGAAACCGTATTCATCTACTCTGACCGAACCATCCTCTCCGATGACCACGGTGGACTCACGCTCTTCCACTATTGCGGGCCCTTTAAACTGGGCACCCGGGAAAAGCTTGTATCGGTCATATACAGTGAAGGGGATGAAATCCTTGGCAATTCCAGAATAAGCAGGTCTGGTGCCTTTTATAGCATCATCAAGGTTAGCCCCATTATTTTTCAGCTTAGGCAGCTTGAGAAGCCTTTCGGGAAGCAGGGCTCGCACCTTGAAATTGATGAATTCCACAGGAGAATCTGGATATGTGCGGCCATAGAGTTTCTTATAAATGCTGTCAAACCTCTCCCTTATCTCCTGTTTAGTAAACTTAGTAAAGTCGTTTCCTTCAAGAGGCAGGTTCGTCTCTGAGCCCTGACCCACAAATCTCATGTCCACGGATCTCTCAAATCTCACCTCCTCACCAGAACCTGCCTTTTGAAGAGTTCGCGCCCCTTCTGCCTCCATCTCCTTGA
>JALVSJ010000107.1:0-1483 GCA_027024445.1 Desulfobacterales bacterium | reverse complement strand
TCTTCGAACTTTGCTTCCTCAAGGGTCACCTTGTGGCTTCTGACCAGGTCAAATGCCCTTGGAGCGGTGAAGAATCCCAGCGCAGAGCCCACACCAGCATTGGGCGGCACAATGAATCGAGGCGCACCCAGTTTCTTGGTCAGCCCATAGGCGTGAACAGGCCCGGCACCACCAAAGGCGATCACGGTTACAATCTTGGGGTTGCCACCTTTCTCGGCGATATGGGTCTTGGCTGCCCCTGCCATGGTCTCGTTTATGAGGTCATGTATCCCCCAAACAGCTTGCATAAAAGGCACACCAAGGGGTTTGGCTATTTTCTCTTCTATTCCTTTCCTGGCTGCCTCCTTGTCCAGTTTCATTTCTCCGCCAAGGAAATAGTTCTCATCCAGGTAACCCAGGAGGAGGTCTGCATCCGTCACACCCGGCTCCTGCCCCCCGCGGCCATAGCATATGGGGCCTGGATCAGCACCAGAGCTTTCAGGGCCGACCTGTAAGGTGCCCATCTTGCTTACCTTGGCAATGCTGCCTCCTCCAGCTCCTATTTCCATAAGGTCCACCACAGGGACCTGGATGGTCAGGCCACTTCCTTTCATGAAACGCTGGACTCGACCTACCTCGAAGGTGGGAACCACTCCTGCAACGCCTCCCTGTATCAGGCAAGACTTGGCAGTTGTCCCTCCCATATCGAAGCAAAACATATCCTGAATGTTAAAAAGCTTGCCGAAGTATTGGCCTGAGATCACGGCAGCCGTTGGCCCTGATTCTATTATCCTCACGGGAAATTCGGCGGCTGTTTCAACGGAGGTGATACCGCCGCTCGATAGCATGATAAACAGCTTACCATCAAAGCCAATGGAGGATAGTCTGTTGGAAAGTTTGGCAAGATACCTGCCTGTGAGAGGTTTTACGTAGGCATTTGTTACAGTAGTACTCGTTCTTTCATATTCTCTGATCTGAGGAAGTACTTCATAGGAAATAGAAACAGAAGTTTCAGGTGCCTCTTCCTGGATAATCTCTTTGAGCATGATCTCATGCGCGGGATTTTCAAACGAATTAATGAGACACACAGCTATGGACTCAACACCCATGTCAAGGAGTTGCCTTACTACGCCTCTGGCATCTTCAGGATCTAGTGGTTTAAGAACAGTACCATCGCTTCTGATCCGCTCATCCACCTCTAGCCTATAGCGCCTGGGAATCAACGGTTTTGGATACTCAGCAAATATGTCATAGGGTGCATAGCGGATCTCGCGGGCCAGTTCGAGGACGTCTCGGAACCCTTTTGTGGTGATGAGACCCGTGCGCGCTCCTTTACGCTCAATGATGGAATTAATCACAAGGGTCGTGCCATGGATCACCTCGTCCAGTTGCCCTACAAACTTACCCCTTTTGTCCTCCAGTTCCCTAATACCCTGCTCCACAGCGTCAGAAGGATCGGCAGGCGTAGTGAGACATTTGTTAATATAAATTTCGCCTGTGGCAT
>JALVSJ010000106.1:1324-2135 GCA_027024445.1 Desulfobacterales bacterium | reverse complement strand
CTGGCCCTGGCCCAGGAGAACACCTTCTACTTTCTTTATGTCCGCAGTCATCAAGAAGTCAGTGAGTACGATTCGGTACTTGCTCCTGATGTCATCAAGGACCATGGCCTTGTATTTTTTCCCAATGTTCTGAGAGAGGAGCTTAACTATCCAGTACCTCAATCTGTTTCTCTTTATTCGGGCAAGGACCCTGAGGGTGGGTTCAACCTTCATCCTGATCTCATCAAGCTCCTCTTCACTATAGTAGGGTCGACCTGCGAGCAGGAATTGCCTTATCTGTCTCTGTACTACAAGGTCCAGGTATCTCCTGATAGGTGAGCTGACCTGGGCATATGCGTCCAGCCCAAGTCCGCTATGGGGTCCAGGTGACGTATCGAGGAGGAGGGGATAAATCCTTCTCCTTTGCAAGAATACGTACAAAAGGTAATCCATGCCGTCCTGAGATAGCCTTTCCGATGGCTCCGCCTGGGTTCTATACAAGGCAGGGATATTACTGTCCCGGCAGAATCGTCCGGCTAGCCAATTATAAAGTATCATGAATTCCGCGATGATCATGCGGGAGGGAGTATTCTGGTCCAACTGAAAGGTGGAGATATTACCCTCCTCGTCCACGGCTATCTGAACCTCTGGCAGAGAAAGATTCAAGGCCCCCATTTCTTCTCGCTTCTGGCGCAGGACCCTGGCGAGCCTTAACATCTCTGAAAGAGATGTATCGGTTTGGATAGAACCATTGACCTTTTCGTATATCAGGTTTTCTTTTACCCTTATCCGAGCGATGGTGAATCTGTAGTCAAGGAGTTCGCCGGTCCTG
>JALVSJ010000106.1:368-1314 GCA_027024445.1 Desulfobacterales bacterium | reverse complement strand
CATCTGCTATGTGGATGCCAAGCTCTATTGCATCTTCATTGACGCGAATGCTGATGGCGTCATCAAAGTCGCGGGTCAGCGGCCCGTCTATGGTCACCACGTCAAGATGAGTAAGATCTTCCAGCTCTTCTCCCACGGGGGACAGCAGGGCGAGGGTGGATGCCTCCTTTTCCTCTTCCTCGGTGAACTCCAGAGGAATATTGAAGCGAATCAAATCCAGGTTCTCATCTTCCTCCCATATACCCAGTTTTACCAGTACGTATCTGGCCTGTTCGATACGGGTAATGCCAGCCCTGGCCAGGAGTTCCTTGCCTTCTGCCAGCGATGAGGCGTCTTTACCGTGCAGCGCCAGATCTTTCAGTATATTAATAACATAATCCTTTACCTCGGGTTCCTCAGAAGGCTGCCCCGCCATGGCGTTCCTGATCCACTCACTCCCTTGTGCCAGTCTTTCTTCCCTGAGGGCCTCCTCTTGCTTTTGTTTGATGATCTGCTCTACACGCTCTTCCGTATTTGCCAGGAATTTGCCATCCTTGAGCCGAAAGTGGAGCCTGTCTTCGAACAGGGCCCTGACCAGCGCACTGACGTGGTGGTCCGTCACCGGTTCACCAAAGCATAATTCCGCCAGATACTTGTTATCAAAGACCTCTCCCTCACCCTGAACTAGTTCCCATAGCTCTTTTGGATTTACCTCCTCTTTCAGGGCCTTTCGGAGGGATTCGGCCTTTTTCAGGTAATCGAGTAGCTCCTCGCGCGACTTCGAAACATCAAACGAGCTTTCTGATATGAGGAGTGCGCGCTTTGGCGAAAGGTTCACTTCTCTATTGGATGTGGTGAGCAAATGGAGCCTGCTGCCCTTGTCCTGCAAGCATAGAGAGCAGATGATCTTGCCCTGGTCTATATATTCTACGATCCTTCCCTGGGTCATTGTTGAGTTATCCTATCG
>JALVSJ010000106.1:0-358 GCA_027024445.1 Desulfobacterales bacterium | reverse complement strand
TGCAATAATCGGTAGGTATTTTGCCGACATATCGGTCTCCCAGAGCAACAATTCAGGACCGGGGGTCAATAAGCAAATTCTCTCTACCATATTTGCATTGCCGACTTTGCTCTGTTAAAATGTTGTCTTAGCATCTCAAATTCTTGCTTGCTTGCGACTGCGGTTAATTGCCCTGTTGGGCGGGTCCCACAGGAACTTTTCATCATGATCTTCCCCATCGCACCCTGGACCGAACCGGAGCCGGTCAGGAGGTATCGATGTCCCAAGTACCCATTGAAGCCCGCATACGTAGTCTGGTAGAAAAACTGGAGGAAAAAGGTGTGGATGCGCTTTGGGTCATTCAGCCAGAAAACAGGAG
>JALVSJ010000105.1 GCA_027024445.1 Desulfobacterales bacterium | reverse complement strand
AAGTATATTACTTCTAAAGACGTAGTTGCCAGGAGCATTGTGGCTACAAAGGTGGCGATGGAGTTGGGTACACCCATGTCGTCCAACCTGGCTTTGCTGGGGTATTTCGCAGCGTTTGATGATGGACCGTTTTCCGGGTCCGAGTTGAGACAGACCATAGAAAGGGTCAGTCCCGAGAGATTTCGAGATTCTAATTTGAAAGTATTTGATGCCTGCTTTGAGATGGGCAAGAAGAACTCAACATAGGAGGAGCAAATGGGAGAGAACAGGATTTACAATTTCAACGCTGGTCCTGCTGCATTGCCACTTCCAGTATTGGAAGAAATAAGAGAAGAGTTTTTGAATTACAAAGGCTGCGGCATGTCAGTGACAGAGATAAGCCACAGGTCAAAGTGGTTTGATGAAATAATAAACGATGCTGTGGAAAGAACGAAGAGGCTGCTCAACCTGGGCGACGACTTTCACGTACTTTTCATCCAAGGGGGGGCAAGTCTGCAGTTCTGTATGATACCCATGAATCTGGCATTGAACGGAAAGCCAGTTGACTATATCAATACTGGCACTTGGTCCACCAAGGCTATTAAAGAAGCCCAGATACAGGATAAGGATGTTCGCGTTATAGCCTCTTCGGAAGACAAGAATTTTTCTTATATTCCCAAGGAGTATCAAGTAGATCCTGATGCTTCTTATCTGCATTTCACATCAAATAACACCATTAAAGGAACCCAATGGGCGCGGTTCCCAGAGGCAGGCAACGTGCCCCTGGTATGCGACATGTCCTCAGACATCATGAGCAGGCCTTTTGATCCGAAACCCTTTGGACTAATCTATGCCGGTGCGCAAAAAAACATCGGGCCTGCAGGCGCTGCTATGGTAATCTTGCGTAAAGACATGCTGGAAAGAGTACCGGGTAACCTACCGACCATGCTCAAGTATAGCACATTTGCGGAAAAGAACTCTCTTTTCAACACACCTCCCTGCTTTGTCATTTATGTTATCAGTCTGGTGCTCAAGTGGCTGGAAGAGACCATAGGGGGACTGGCTAAAATGGAACAGATCAATAAGGAAAAGGCTGCCTTGCTGTACGACCTAATTGATCAATCAGAATTTTACAGGGGCACTGCAGAGAAAGACAGTCGTTCACTTATGAATGTGACCTTCCGGTTGCCAAGCGAGGATCTGGAGGCAAGGTTTGTGGCGGACGCGCTGGACAATGGACTGGGAGGGCTTAAGGGACATCGTTCAGTAGGAGGATGTAGAGCTTCCATATATAATGCCTGCACCCTAGAAGCGGTAAAAGCGCTCAGGGATTTCATGGTGGAGTTTGAGCGGAAAAACGGCTAGCTCGCGAATCCTAAAGAAAAAGGGCCTGACCCTCATTTTATTTTGGGTCAGGCCCTTGGCTATTCTGACTCCTGGCTCCTTCATTCTAACCTTCTGCTACCCCGCTGCTACTTTCAGCAGGATAGCTCATTAGTATTTTTCTTGCAAATACGCCAACGATTCTTCAATGCCCGCCAGGGTGTTGTTAAGGTCTTCCTCTGTATGGCGGTAACAGATATACGCATGATGGTATGGAGAAAAGAAAAAGCCTTTGCGTATGAGCTGCGTATAGAAGTCCCGTCGCTTGCCTTTGTATAGACCTTTATCGTCTCTTTCAAAAGTTATGTAAAACATGGGCCCAACGCCTGTAAGTTCTGCCCCTACGGGGTACTTGTCCAGCAACTCCCGAATTCTCCCGATAAATGGATCCCCTTTTTCCCAGATATTCTCAAGAACCCTGTCTCGGCCTAGGATTTCTATTGTTTTAAGGGCAGCCACAAAGCCCTCGCTATTGGGGAAAAAGGTTGAGGAGATAAAAAGTCTATCTGAAGCAACAGACATAACTTCCTTTTTCCCTGTGACAACGGAAATTGGGTAACCATTGGCAATTGCTTTGCCCAAGACGGTGAGGTCGGGTGTTACTCCGTATAACTCCTGGGCGCCTCCCATCCTGAGTCTGAAGCCAGTGCGGATTTCATCATAAATAAGTACCGCGCCATATTTATCTGCAAGGTCTCTTACTCCTTCCAGGAACCCGGGGGCCGGTTCTTGCATTTTTTCATGGTTTGGGTGGCCAAATGGCGTCATAATAATGGCCGCTGTTTCATTGCCGTGAGTAGCCATTAATTGTTCCAGTTCATCAAGCCTATTATAGTGAAACTCATAGACATCCTCGTAAAGTTTTGGAGGGATTCCACCCTTTATCTCGACGCACCAATCATGCCAGCCATGGTAGCCACAGCGCATTACCTTGATTTTTCCAGTGTAAGCCCTGGCAATACGGATACTTGCAGTCGTAGCATCTGAGCCTGTTTTCAGGAAAATGCTCATCTCCGATGAGGGAACCAGTTCAGTGAGCCTCTTTGCTAGGAGATTCTGGTATTTCTGCGTGAGACTGAAACAAAATCCCTTTTCCTTTATCTGTTTGATAACTGCGTCATCTACTTCTTCTTCGCGGTAACCCAAAATAATAGGGCCGTAACCACACATAAAATCAATGAACTCATTTCCGTCAACATCTGTGAGCCGACATCCTTTACCGCTTTCCAGAAATATGGGGTACTCTCCTTGGATAAAATCACTGGGTTTTCTAGCACCTAAAACACCTCCCGGCACCAGCTCACAAGCTTCCTTGAAGATTTCCAGGCTCTTTGTAATGTTCAATTTCGGCGTCTCTTTCATGGAAGATCCCCCTACATATTATTTCCCCAACAGGGATGAAATCTTTTCCGTTTGATGGATCTTTGCTCCTCGTGCTACAAAAGCTGCAAGGAACTTGTCCGGATTAATGCAACCTTCGGGTGCCACTACCCCCTTTTCATTCACATCTCCGTCATTCATCATAAGGGCTGCAATAGAAGCAGGAATGCCAGTCCCAGGGGCCATCCTTCCCACCATGTCCGCAGTATAGGTGACCCTGTTACCATCCCGTTCGCCTTTTACAATTACTTTGAGTCCTGAAGCCTGGGGGCCCTTGTCCCTACCCTCAGGAATTTTTTCCCAGAGCTTGAGAGTCAGGTCATATGGTACCACAGTTGTGCCACCGACAGTGACTGGCTCTTTACTCAGGAAACCTGTTTCCTTTTGCTCTTTGATTAGTTCATCCACCCACAGTGGTATGAGGCCGCCTTTGATGATAACGTTCTTTACCCCCTTTATATACTTAGGAATGGTGAGAGGCTGAGGGTGGCCAACGTAGCGGACGTGGCAAGTGCCCAAAGGATCCAGAAATTCCTCTTCGACTACATCGGTGCCACCGTCGACGTGAACAAGTTGTCCGTCAATGTACTGAGGAACCTTCCCCAAAGTCATGTGTAAACTATGGTCCCATGCAGCACCGGAAAGCTCCGCTATGGCCACGACCCAGTATAAATAGATCTCATCAACCCTGTCCAATCGATCCGCATAGTACTTTACCAAAACATTATTGGTGCCCGGGTCTGATCCCATACCTGTAAGGACTGTTATTCCGGCTTCTCTGGCCATATTGTCTATCTCGGAGTTGAACAGAATTTCAGTACCTTCGTAGTCATCACAGATGTCTATATAATTTACACCTGCCTCTACCGCTGCCTTGGCGACAGGGACGGCCGTCTTGTAAAATGGACCAGCGCAGTTGATTATTACATCTGCTTCCTTAAATGCCTGCACCATGGCACTATGATCATTTACATCCGTCTTGACCAGGGTGACTTTCGAGCTGTCGCGTAATTTTGGCGCTAGCCTCTCAGGGTCTGGATACAAGTCCCCAATCACAACACCTTCTACAGCCTCTTGCTTGATTAGGTCTCTGGCAACGCCTTGCCCCATTCCGCCTGCTCCACCCACTATAAACGCACGCATATTTTGAATTCCTCCTTTGTCATCAAAATACCCCCGGGTCGTGAATGTTAATGGGCCGCATTTTTCATTGCCGGGGGCAGATACTATTTGTAGCGAGCCACCCCAAAGTGCCACCACTTTTCGAATTCCAGGGACGCCATTTGGAAAAAGCGTAGCGGAAAAAGTTATTAATGCTGCGGTCGGGGTCACACTCTGGGGTTATTTCAGGGCTAATTAGCCCAAGGTTCAACTCTCAAGTATCGAGCTATCCAATGGTAGCAGTCCTGGCTCAGTAGGTCGTCCAAACACTAAGACTTTTTCCTGTTAAGGGAGTCTTGATCACTCGCCTCGGCTTTCCAAGGACGCAGCTGCCTGCACGGCTTCGATGATCTTCTTATATCCTGTGCAGCGACACACGTTAGAGGACATGGTTCGTATGATCTCTTTCTTAGTAGGGCGCGGATTTCTGTTGAGAAGGCCTCTAGCAGTAAGAATCATTCCCGGCGTACAAAATCCACACTGAACCGCGCCTTTTTCCATAAAACTCTGTTGGAGAGGATCAAGATTCTTGTCGTCACCCAAGCCCTCAATGGTAGTTATCTCCGCTCCATCCATTTCGGCTGTAAAGACAATGCATGAGCGCGTAGGGATGCCATTTATGAGTACCGTGCAGCTTCCGCATGCCCCAAGCCCACAGCCTTCCTTTGCACCAGTCAACTCTAAGCGTTCTCTCAAGGTCTTGAGCAACGTCTCGTTAGGCTTGACCTCCAGTTCAACGGGCTCACCGTTCACATGCAATTTTACTTTCAACTGCTCCATCACTTTGCCCCTTCCATCACTTTATTAACAAGCCTCTCAGCCAGGATTGGAATCATTCTCTTCCTGTAATCCCTATCAACCACTGTATTGTTAACAGGAGTTACCTGTTTCAAAATTCCCTCAGCGGCCTGCCCAATATTGTCCTGGGGGGGTTGAGCTACCTCAGCCACAATAGGTTTGGGCCCAATTGCTCCTGCGGCCAGCCTGCCAACTCCATCTGCGAAGGAAAATGCCACTCCCAAAAGAGGGTAGTCAATAGCGCCTCGAATCCTCAATTTCTCGTATCCTCCAATGGTTTTCTTTTTGGGCACAAATACTGAGGTAATAATTTCACCGGGCTGAAGGTTAAACGGATTATCGCTTTTGTTAGTATAGAGCTCGTCTAAGGGTATTCTACGGGATCCGTTTGGTCCCAGAAGCTCTAACTGGGCAGTTAAGGTAAACAAACTGATAGCATTATCGCTGCAGTAATTGGCAAAGCAATTCTTGGCACCCGGGACCGCATTGCATTTGCCCCCACCCATTTTTAGACAGAAACCTTTAGACTTGCGCCAAAACTCTGATTGATTGTAAAAGAGGCACCTGCAATCTTGGACAAGGTTGCCGCCAATTGTCCCTCTCATCTGTAAGGTCTCACAGGAGGTAGCCTCCAATGATTCCTGCAGGGCAGGTAAAAGGTTCCGAACCAGTTGATTTCGCTTTAGATCGAAAAGGGTGACAAGACTTCCAATTCTTATCCAATCACCTTGATCCTCCACTGATTTGAGGGAATCAATGGATTTAAGATCAATAACAGCTTTTGGCTTTTGAAGCCCCAGTTTCATCCGGGGAACCAGGTCACTACCTCCACTGAGATATACAGCCTGTCCTTCAAACTCAGTGAAAAGTCTGTGAGCTTCCTCAACATCTTTTACTCTTATATATTCGAATCTTGAGGTTATCACGCCTTCCCTCCTTTTTTTGCGGCATCAAGAGCCTTAAGAACTCGGTCAGGGGTAAGTGGAAATTCATTAAAGGGTACTCCTACAGCCCTATAAGCTGCGCATGCGACCGCACTGTATGCGTTCATCCGTACAGTCAGGCCGCCCTCTTTGGCTCCGAAAGGTCCTTCGGGGTCATTGGAAGATACAATCAAGGGTTCAATTTCAGGAATATCACAGGCAAGCGGCACTTTGTATTCAAGAAAATCTGGATTGAGCAGCCGTCCCTCACTCCACTTGTTTTCCTCCATGATGAACCCTACACCGGCTTGTACCACGGAACCTTCTATCTGACCCTCTACGGCCATTGTGTTAATGGGGTATCCACAGTCATGGGCTGCGACGAAATGAGGAATGCGAATCTGGCCTGTCTCTTTGTCAACGGTTATCTCCGCGACCGAGCAGCCAAATGAATACGTCCCAGCCATTTGTCCAAAAGGCCTCCTGACCCATTCGCGCTGGAAATCTATTTTGGGCATGTAAGCTCCGTGCCCTATTATAGGTTCTCCTCTAAAATAGGCTTCCCTGACAATCCACCTCATGGGCATGTTTTTTGAAGGATCTGATTTGGAAATTATCATTCGATCATGCAGATCGAGGTCATCAACGGGATGATTCATTTTGGTGGCAGCAATATCTAATATCTTCCGTTTGGCATCCTCGCAGGCGCGCTTGACCGCGTTGCATGCTACGAATGCGGCCGCCTGTGAATAGGCACCGGGATCAAGATTCGTTACCTCGGTGTCAGCATTCACAATATTGATCTCTTCAACGGGAATGCTAAGAACCTCGGAAGCAACTTGCACGGCCATGGATTCATTTCCCATCCCAGTGTCAACAAGACCTGTCACGATAGTAGCTTGCCCATCATCATTCAGTTTAACGTAACAGGCCGAACCTGAACGGAACCCCATGGGAAAGCCGCACATGACTGCAACACACCCCATTCCGATTCCCTTTCCTTCACCAAGGCGGCTGCGTTTTTCCTTCCATTTGGCCACCTCGGCAGCGCGGCGGATTGGCT
>JALVSJ010000104.1 GCA_027024445.1 Desulfobacterales bacterium | reverse complement strand
TGTACAGCGACACCGAAGTGGTTCACATGGACACCACCATTACCTATGAAGACGGCAGGCAACAGCGGATCAAGACGGATCTGCGTGTTCAAAAAGTAAATGTTTAATAGGGGGGCTAGATGGAACTTTTTTTGATGACCCTTACCACAGGAATTATGGTCGGAGGTATTTATGCCCTTGTGGCCCTGGGATGGGTGCTGATTTACAAGTGCTCTGGTGTTCTTAATCTGGCAATGGGAGAGCTTACCCTAATTGGGGCTTATGTAACACTTACTTTCTATGAAATGGGTGTTCCGTTTGTCTTGGCTGTTCTCTGTACTATGGTGATAGGGATTATTCTCGGTATTCTGACCGAGAGGATTTTTCTCGACAAGCTTATTGGTGAGCCAATTTTGACTGTTATTATGGTTACTGTGGGCTTGTCATTTTTCTTCAAAGGAATGATAGAATTCATATGGGGGACGGACACAAAGGTTTTTGACCCACCTATATTTCCTCTGAAACCCATAAGAGTTGGTTTCATTGAGGTCTCGCCTGTTTATCTCTGGTCATTCATTCTTGCAATTGTTCTTCTCGTGGTGTTTGTCGCGTTTTTTAAATACACCCGTTGGGGTCTGTCCATGCAGGCAACTGCAGATGATGAGACCGCCGCTCTCAGCTTAGGGGTCAGTGCCCGCTTTGTCTATGCTGCTGCATGGGCCATCGCATTTATTAGTGCGGGTGTTGGCGGAGCCCTCTTGGGCAACATAAATGGTGTCAATATCTCCGTCGGGTATCTGGGGCTATTGGTCTTGCCGGCAGTAGTACTGGGAGGACTTAACTCGGTGCCCGGAGCTATTGTTGGGGGAATTATCATAGGAGTTCTGCAGAACCTCTCCGGCACATATCTCGACCAGTACTTCCCGGGCGGAGTTAAGGAAATTATGCCTTTTGCCTTCATGACCGTATTTCTACTTTTCAAGCCTTATGGCTTGTGGGGCTGGGAGAGAATAGAGAGGGTGTAAGTATAGGAGTTAGAAGTTAGGAGTCAGAAAATAGGAGCAAGGAGAAAGGTAAAAGGGCCAAAGTTGAGAGATGAAAATGGTTTTCCTTTCACCTTTAGCCTTGAACCTTTGACCTCGACGGTTGGATTCGATATTGAGTGCTTGGAAATAGTTCTCGCATTATTTGGCGAGATCTCAATTCAAACTTAATATTACCTGTTAATTAAGTTAGGAGAGAGCTTTATGTCCAGCGTATGGTTGCCCTGCGGTGATTATCACGAGAATTACGAGAAGGACCAGGGTTGGTGGCAGACTAGATTCATCAAGTTCAAGATGATTCTTCTGTTGGCGGTGTTATTTATCGGGATTCCTCTGTTTGCTCCTGAGTATTGGATCGGGGTTGCCACAATGGTCGGCTATACGGCCATGGGGGCTCTGGGTGTCCAACTATTGATAGGTTATGCAGGTCTGATAACTCTTGGCCATGCAGCATTTATAGCCGTAGGGGCTTACACCAGTACACTTCTCGTATTGCAGTACCCTTGGCCGAAGTTCATTGTAGACTATGGATTGGCTTATCCTATTAGTATTATTGTGGCCGGAATTCTGGCAGGACTGTGGAGTGTCCTTTTCGGGCTCCCCTCTGCCAAGGTTAAGGGTTTTTACCTGATTCTTACCACGATGGCCGCGCAGTTCATCACGGTTGACTTTATCCTCACCCAGTACGTGAGCAAGATAGGGGGAAGAGGGCAGGCCTTTTCTCTTCCTCCTGGAACTATAAAGCTTGGACCATGGGTCATAGACTCGGAAAGGAAAATTTATTACCTTATGGCAGTGTTGCTCACCCTAATGGTGGTAGTGCTTGCAAACCTTCTTAGGTCCAGAGTGGGCAGGGCGTGGGTAGCCATCAGGGACAACGACATTGCCGCGGAGACATTGGGGATCAATGTAGTATGGTATAAGCTACTGGCATTTTTTGTAGCGGGTTTTTTCGCTGGTGTGGCAGGAGCCTTTTGGATCAGTAACACGGCTGCATTGAGCCCTGAGCATTTTCCGTGGTTCTGGTCGTTGTGGTTAGTGGGCGTTATTTTGATAGGTGGAGCCGGGTCCATCCATGGCGCAATTTTTGGCTCTGCGTTCATGGTCATAATCATGGAACTCCTGCAGTTGGCAGTTATCCCTCTTGCCGATTACTATCCCAAGTTGCTAATGGATTTCGCCTATGTTAAGGATTCCGCTTTCGGACTGGCCATATGTGCGTTTTTGATTTATGAGCCAAACGGACTTGCGTACAGGTGGTGGCAGGTGAAAAATTACTTTAATCTCTGGCCATTTTCCTATTAACTGGAGAAAGGGGGTGAGGAATTTTAAAGCAGTTAGGACATCTAGTCATGTTCCCTTTTAAACCCATAACATGAAGAAGGGGGAGAAGCCTATGGAAAAGCATAATCTAAAAGTAATCCTGGTCTTGTTTCTGGCGGTAGTCTTTGTGGCAAGTTTTTCCGCATTAGCGGTGGCCAAAACAATAAGGGTAGGCGGTTTAAATGATACCACTGGGGCCACTTCTGACGTAGGCAAGGACTATGCTTTGGGAATGGAAGAGGCCTTTAAGTACATCAATGCCCACGGGGGCGTTAACGGAAAGAAAATAAAATACACCTGGTTTGACTATGGCTACCGGATCCCTGAGGCTATTACAAAGTACAAGCTTCTCAAGAGGTTGGGTGTTGTAGCCATTATGGGATGGGGAACAGGCGATACCGAGGCCTTGTCCCCGACTGTTAACAAAGACAAGATACCCTATGTTTCTGCATCCTATTCCGCGCATTTGACTGATCCGAAAAAGACGCGGTACAACCTATTTTTTGCATCTGATTATTCCACGAATGCAAGGGCCTGTATCACTGCATGGTTTGACAAAGTGTGGCCAAAGCATCCTGACTATGGAAAGAGGAAACCCAGATTCGCCTGTGTGTACATGTTTGCCTCACCTTACTGCAGTGCGCCTATCAAGGCTATAAAAGATCAAGCCAAGATGCTGGGGTTCGAGATTGGACCGGATCAGGATGTCTCTCTGTTTGCCTTAGACACCAAGAGCCAGATCATGGCTCTTAAAAAATTCAAGCCCGATCTGTGCTGGCATGGCAATACGACCATGAGCGTTTCTGCTACTGTTAGAGATGCCTATTCTCTGGGGCTTGGGGCAGATTGGATTATCAACAATTGGGGTTATGACGAGAACCTTCCCAGGCTCGCTGGCGAAGCGGCCGAAGGCGTTATGGGGGCCACACCATGTGCCTTTTATGGCCAACCTTACAAGAATATGGATAACGTCGTTGAGTCAGCCAAGAAATATCACCCCGGTGTGCCTCAGAGCAAGAGGTTGATTCGTACAGTGCAGGCCTGGGGCGATGCCCTTATCCTCTGGGAAGCACTCAAACGCGCTGACAAGGCCGGGGATCTCAGCGGTGATGGAATTATGACAAAAGGTTTTGAGACATTCAGAAACTTTGACATAGGGCTGGGCGCTTCTCCTATCACCTTCACTTCTACGGATCACCGTCCCACTACAGGCTGTCTCGTGCAAGTGTGGAAGAACGGGAAGTTCCAGGAAGTGGAGAGAGTGGATCTCAAGGCCAGATGGCCTGAAAAATGGGAAAAAGAATGGCTCGGCTGGTAAGAAAAGGAGGAGGGCAGGCTCTTGGAAGCGGCTGAATCGATATTACGGATCAACAACATTGAGGTTAGGTACCATGAGGTGATTCTGGTGCTCAAGGGTGTGTCCATTGAGGTGCCTCGGGGTGGCATAGTAGCCCTGTTGGGAGCCAATGGAGCAGGTAAGAGCACGACCCTCAAGGCCGTCTCAGGTCTTCTGAAGACGGAAGACGGAGAGGTCACCGATGGAAGCATCGAATTTGAGGGGAGGCGCATTCATCATGAAAGGGCTGCGAACATAGCAAGGATGGGAATCGTCCAGGTTATAGAGGGGAGACGTGTCTTTGAGCATCTTACCGTCGAAGAGAACCTCAAGGTAGGGGCACACTTGCGCAAGTCAGGCTCTGTAAAAGAGGGCCTGGAGCTGGTTTATCATTATTTCCCTCGATTGAGGGAGAAGCGGAATGAGGTTGCCGGCTTTGTAAGTGGTGGAGAGCAGCAGATGACAGTCGTGGGAAGAGCACTCATGACCGAGCCTAAACTCATGTTGTTGGACGAGCCTTCCATGGGCCTTGCCCCAAAACTGATCCATGAGATCTTTAATATCATTACGCGTCTCAACAAAGAGGAGAAAATATCCATCCTTTTGGTAGAGCAAAATGCGAAATTGGCTTTGAATGTGGCTCCTTATGCCTATGTAATGGAAAATGGGCGTATTGTCATGGACGACACGTCTGAGAAGCTTATGCAAAATGAAGATATTAAAGATTTCTACCTGGGATTGAGCAGTAAAGGGGATCGAAAGAGCTTCAGGGATGTGAAGCATTACAAACGAAGGAAGAGATGGCTGGCATAATGACAGCCATTTTGGCCGTTCACCCTTAAAAGGGAGGTTTGATTATGAATAAGAAGTTGATCTGGATAACGATTCTTATCTTCGGGATGGCCCTGGTACTTGCCTCCTGTGCGGGGATGAAGACAAAACCAACAGCACAAAATTTTAAGACTCCTATAATAAAGTTAGAGTCTTTTGAAGTTCCTCAATATGATGGATACTGGTACATTTCCAAAAAGGTTAAGCCCACCAAAGGAGAGGCCGGCAACAGGGGCGCTCCACTTCCCATGAGCTTTTTGTTCAGCATTACAAATCCAAACCCATATCCTATCCTTTTGGACGGTTTTAGTTTTACTGTGGCTTTCGACAAGGACTTCGATTTGGTAACTTACAACAACCAGGACTCCTATTGGATTCCTGCGGGCAAGACAGACCAGGTCAGAGCCACCACCATGATAACAACTCGTTCGGCTCTTTTGAGCTTGCTTGTCACTGGTGGCTATAAGCTGAAGGCGAGGGGCTGGAGCCCGTGGCAAGCCCTGGAGAGATGGTGGAAAGGGGTACCTAACTATTCCGTACCCGTCACCGTGAAAGAAGGGGCTTTTACGTTCAGGGCCGACGGAGTTGAGAAAGTGGTACCATTTGAGGCCACATTTCCGTGATGCGTGAATGAACTAAAGGGCCGGGTCTTCTTAATCAAGGGCCCGGCCCGAGTTTTTGAGGGATACTATGGGTCTTTATGATTTGTCATTTTATGATGTTGTTAAGCGAAACGCCTTTTGCTTCAAGGACAACGCAGCATGGTATGAAGTTGATGATGACCGGTCCTTGACATTTTCACAGTATAAGGCAGAGGTTGATCGTCTGGCAGCCGGGCTTCAAAAGGCAGGGATTGAGAAAGGCGACCGTATTGCTGTGCTGTCAAAGAACAACTTACCATATTTCATACTTTATGGAGCAGCCGCGGCCCTTGGGGCTATTATGCTGCCCATAAACTGGCGCCTTTCTCCTGATGAAGTGGCATACAATATTAATGACTGCGAGCCAAAGATGGTCTTCGTGGGCGAATCTTTCGAGGAAACTCTCAATGATATTAAGGACAGACTTGCCAGCGTGAAGAAATATTTTCACTTGGGTCCAGGAGGCGGAGGATTTGCATCATATGGGTCGTTGATGAGAGACAGTGGTGATTTCGAAGCCGCCCAAGTGTCGTGGGATGACGGGTTTGTCATTATTCATACGGCTGCAGTGGCTGGCAGACCTCGGGGAGCGTTACTGAGCCATGGCAATGTTTTGTGTGCCGACATGCACTTCGGCTATTTCTTTGGTGCAACGACAAAAGATGTGCACCTAAACCTGTTGCCCCTTTTCCACGTGGGGGGGCTTTTTATGGCGACAACAGCCTTTCACTCTGGAGCGCTCAACGTAAATATGAGCAAGTTTGATGCTACGACTGCAGTGAAACTTATCAATGAGAAGAAAGTCAGTTTTATGATGGTGTTTTCACCCATACTGGCATCGATTCTGGATGAGCATGAAAAAAGCGGGGTATCGATAGAGACTCTCCAGCACGTAACCGGAATTGATACTCCGGAAACCATTGAGCGTTATCAGAAAACTACAGGCGGAACATTCTATTGTATGTACGGACAGACTGAGACTTCTTGTGTTGCCACATTTTCGCCTTACAATGAAAGGCCTGGTTCTGCAGGAAGACCGCTTCCACTGGCAGAGGTGAGACTTGTTGATGACTATGACAATCCAGTTCCTGTGGGCCAGGTTGGTGAGATTGCCATGCGGGGCCCCATGGTCTTCAAAGGATACTGGAACCTTCCGGAGGACAATGAATATACATTTCGGGAAGGGTGGCATCACACCGGCGACCTGGGGCGATTCGATGAAGATGGATTCCTGTGGTACGCCGGGCGAAAGGCGGAAAAAGAACTCATCAAGCCAGGGGGAGAAAACGTATACCCCGCGGAGGTCGAAAAAGTTATATTACAGCATTCTGCCATAGAGAAAAGTGTTGTCTTTGGCGTCCCTGACCCAAAATGGAAAGAAGGAATAAAGGCCGTATGCCAACTGAAGCCGGGTGAGAAACTTGAAGCTCAAGAACTCATAGAATTTGTCGGGCAGAGAATAGCAAGATATAAGAAACCCCAGTACGTGGAATTCGTTGATGAAATACCCACCATGGAAGATGGTTCACCCGATAGGGCAAAAGTAAAAGAGCTTTACGGTGGTGAGCAAAAATAAACCAGAGGGCCTCGAATCATTCGAGGCCCTCTGGTTTAGAAACTTATTACGTTGTAACCCTCGTCCATATATCGAGACATGCTTGGATGACCTGCCATATCATCAAGCAACGTTATCCCTTCAGATTCAGCCGCTTCCAGGGTGCCCATCTTATTGGAGCAGGCTTTACACGCTCCTTCGATCAGACCGGATTCTTTTGCTTTCGTGTAAAGGCGGTACATGGGATTGGAATCTTTTGCCAATTCTGGGATAAGCTTGGTGGCTGACCCCTCAATTATGATCTTTACGTTATAGCCTTTCTCCTTCATGTCCAATGCATTAAGCAGAACATGTATGAAACACATGAAATCCCCATTAAAAGCAAACAACGCTATTTTCTTCATTGCAAGTTCACCTCCTTAGGAAGCAACATCATGGGATAGTTAGCTAGCCTTTGCATTCGGCTATTTTGACTTCCTTTACGGGTAATTCGTAAACCTTAACTCCACCCTCTCCAAGCCTTGAGCACATCTTGTGTATGGCCTCCAAAAAGCCAGGTTCCTTTTCCTCTTCTAAAGCTATAGCTATTGCACAATTGAACCCCGGCCACACCGCATCGTCCATTTTCGGCTGGGAGCGAGCGCCTTTTCCCAACACCCTGTCCCACTTGGTAAACCCCGTGACACAGCACTCCGTGAGGGTTTCCATGACTTCCTCGTCGAAATCTACATCATAGACAAGTAAATAAAGCTTCATTAAGGACCTCCCGGGGGAGTTTGTTATCCGTTATTCGTCATTCAGTGTTCAAAATTCAAAATTGGTGATTTTGTTTTCTCCTGTCTCCTGTGTTCTATCACCTTCGGTCGCGCCTGCTCTCCAATACATAATAAATCGTGGGGACCAAAACTAGGGTTACAAGAGTAGATACCGATAGGCCTCCCAGCATCGTGATGCCCAATGGATTCCAGGCTTCTGCTCCCACCCTCTTTGACACTGCCATAGGGAGCATTCCGAAGAATGTAGTAAGGGTAGTCATAAGAACCGGTCTCAGCCTGCTTCTTCCAGCCTCGGTGATAGCATTGTACAGAGGCCTTCCTCTCTTCTGCAACAGATGGATGTAATCTAGAAGGACTATAGCGTTATTGACAACAATGCCCATCAACATTACGACACCCATGAAAGACATTATCCCCAGAGTAGTGTCAGTAAGATAGAATGCGTATAAAACGCCAGTAAAGGCAAACGGCACAGAGAACATGATGATAAAGGGGTCTCTGAGATTGCCAAACAAGGAGGCCATTACCATATAGACCAACATGATTCCCATTACCAGCAAGATGGTGAGGTCTCTAAAAACCTTCCGCTGTTCCTCTACTTCGCCGCCAAATGCTACCGTCACACTGGCAGGTACATCTAGCGTTGCCAGGGCCTTTTTGAGGTCAGCGGTAACAGAACCTAACGATCTCTTGAAGAGGTCAGCTTCCACTTTGACTATTTTTTGGCGGTTTTTTCTCTCTATCTCTATTGGGCCTTGTCCTTGGATTATTGTGGCAATATTTTTCAGTTTTATCATCCGTCCGTCAGGTGTGAAGAGTGGAGCATCGGGGAGATTCGAAAGCCTGTTCTTATCTTGTTCAGTAAAGCGAGTGAAAACGTCAAAGTTGTCACCCGCCTCTCTGAACTTCGTGGCTTCTAAACCGTAGAAATAATTCCTAAGAGTGCGAGATATCGTGGCAGTATTTAACCCAAGCTGAGTGGCCTTTTTTCTGTCGATTTCAACCCAGAGCTCTGGCCTAGGATCTTTTTGGGTTATTTCTATATCGACCAGTCCTGGAATATCTTCCATCTTGGCCTTAATTTTGCGAGCCGTTTTCATTAGCCTCGCCAACTCAGGGCCCTGGATTTCTAAGGATATAGGTTTTCCTCCTCCCATTAGAATAGATGTTATAGCGTTTTCGGCTCTCACATAGATCTTGTTGAGGCCTGGAATTGATTTTACCTCTTTCCGGAGGGCGGCAGCCACATCATCAGCAGTGCGCTTTCTTTTGTCTCGGTCGACCAATTTGAATCCGATACTGCCCACATTGGGGCCCTGGTCAAAGCCTAGAGCCACCCCTATCCCCTCCTTGGTCTCACCATCGAAGGCCCAGGAGTGTCGCATCTCTTCAGGTTTTACTACTTCGTTGATGTCTTTAAGGATGGCCTCCATCACCTTATTGGTTTCCTCAATACGAGTGCCCTCGGGCAGGCGGAATCGAATGCTTACGTCTCCGGTATCTACTTTTGGGAAGAAAGATGTGGAGAGAAAAGGTATTAGCGACACACTGCTTAGAAAAATAGCTATTGCGAGAAGGATAACTGTTTTTCGATGTTCTAAAGCCCAGCCCAAGATTCCCGCATAAATATTCTCAAGAGACTCAAAGATGTTTTCAGACAACCCATAGAGCCTGCCCATTAGACCTGCCCTTTGCTTCAGGACTTTGGGTGTTGCCTTAACCAGGCGAGAGGCCAATGCGGGGATCAGCATCAAGGCTACCAATAGGGAAGCGAGCAGTGTGACAACGAGAGTAATTCCCAGTTGTTGGAAAATAATGCCAGCGAGTCCTGAGAGAAACATAAGTGGAACAAATACCACGATAGTCGTCATCGTTGAGGCAGTGATTGCCAATCCCATTTCGCTTGCGCCAAACATTGAAGCCGTTTTTATGCGGCCTCCTCGTTCAATGTGCCTCATAATGTTCTCAAGCACCACGATTCCGTTATCTACTACCATACCCGAGGCAATGGCGAGAGACATGAGAGAAACGAGGTTGATCGTATAGCCAAAGAGGTAGAGAAGGATAAATGCGATGATCAATGAGAAGGGTATAGTGAGAGCAATAATAAAGGCGGTTCTGAGTCTTCTCAGAAAAACAAGTGTTACAACAATTACAAAAAATATACCGTAGAAGAGAGTGGTCCTGAGATTGATGACAGAGGTGAGTATGTCCTCGGAGGAATCCATTACGATGTTGATTCGGACATCGGATGGGAGGATTTCTTTTAACGCTTTGAGCTTTTTCTTAACTCTTCGGGCTACCTCCACAGTATTCTTGCCGGTTTGTTTCTGCAAGATCAAAACCAGCGCAGGAAGTCCATCTCCCCAGCCATTAACATCCTGCGGCTCGTAGCTATCTTCCACAGTGGCAACATCTTTCAGATAAATCGTTTGGTCCCTGAAGTAGCCTACCACTGTCTCAGCTATCTCTTCAGCCGATTTATAGCGGGCGGGTATGCGAACGAAGTAGTCTTTTGTTCCAGATTTTATGCGGCCTGCTGGAATATTAAGATTTTCTGCTGCTAGTATTTGATTAATTCTTGTTATCGGAATCCCAAAACCTTCAAGCTTTGACATGTCAAAGTATACGTTAATGCGGCGGCGGAGGCCCCCGTGGACAATTACCGCCCCCACTCCTGGGACCCTTTTTAGGTTGTCCACGACCTGTTTGTCTACAATATGGTAGAGTCTCGGCCAGGATTTGGGGCCGCTGATGGTCATGAACATTATAGGGGCTGTGGCGCTGCTGAACTTGAACAATATGGGCTTTTCAACATCTCCGGGGAGTTCTCGCTTGGCAAGCTCCAATCGGTCACGTATATCATTACTAGCTACATCAAGGTTTGTGCCCCAGTCAAACTTGCAAGACACAAGAGAGAGGTTGTCCATGGACTTAGAGGTGAGGGTGTCTAGATTGTTGACGGTGTTGACCTGATCTTCAATGGGCTCTGTTACTTCTGTCTCAACGTCCGAGGCGCTTGCACCATACCATGACGTCAGGATAGAAATAACCGGTGGGCTTATGTCTGGGAGCATATCAATATTGAGTCTCGTTATGGCGAAAATACCCATGAGTGCCAAGGCAAAAAAGAGCATGAGTGTGGCAACAGGCTGTTTTACGGAAAACTCGGGAAGTTTCATTCAGTGCTCCTCTTGCTGCCTGCGTTAACGATGCGAATAGGGCTACCATCTCTCACTCTGTTTTGGCCTTTAAAGATAACAATGTCATTTTCTGTGAGACCTTCAATGATTTCTGCTTCTTTCCCCTGAATCTCTCCAACCTTGACGTTCTTGAGCACAGCCTTGCCATCCACTGCACAATAGACAAAGTAAGAACCAGTGCCGGGGAGTCGATTAAGGGCGTCTGTAGGGATAACTAAGGCTTTTTTCTTGCCAAGCATAAGGCGGATATGGGCAAACATACCCGCGCGTAGCATCGAATCTTTGTTTTTTACACGGATTTCAATCTCAGCCGTCCGAGTAGCGGGGCTTAAGGTAGGATTTACGATTGAAACAACCCCTTTAAACACCTCGTTTGGATATGCATCCACATGAACTTCAGCCAACATTCCTTTCTTGATAAATGGATAAAACTTTTCAGTCACCGTAGTTAATATTTTAACTGAATCCTCCATGGTGATTCTGACAATAGGTTTCTTGGTGTCAGACATATTTCCGGCATCCAGGTAGCGGGCTGAAATATAACCGCTTACAGGGGCATAGATATTGTGGTCTTTCAAAAGTATCTCAAGAAGATGAAGAGATGCTTTGGCTGTGGCTATCTGGGATTCCACAAGCCTTTTTGTGGCGAGCATAGCATTGTATTTGGCGTTTACCTCATCAAGCTTCTGTTGAGGTATAGCTTTTTTCTGGAAGAGGTTTTCCAGCCGCTTTCGATCTTTCGTTACAAGGGCTAGATTAGCTTCAACTTCATTCAGCTTAGCCCTGGTCGACGCCAACTGGGCCTTTGCCTGTTGAATCTGGGCCATTATGGTGTCTTTTTCAAGACTGGCCAGTAACTCGCCTTTTTTCACAATATCCCCTGTCTCAACAAAAATCTTTTCAATTATCTTCCCCGGAACTTTAGGGCTAACGTACACCTCCTGTAATGGTCGGATATCTCCTGTAAGTTCGAGGACATCTTCAAGCTCTGCGTAGTGGGCCCTTGCTGTTTCAACAGGGACTGGTTTGGTCACGTAGGATTGTGAACCCTTAAGATTCTTATATCTCCAGTAGTTATACAGGCTTATCCCGGCAAATAAGACGATCCCCACAAGTGCTATTATGAACCCCAGTTTTCTTTTAGACCTTGAACTTTCAGACATTAAAGTTCTCCCTTAAAGTCATGTAACAGGTTTACCCCATTTTTCTAAAATCTATCTGGCTCCTATGGCCCTTTGCAGTTCTGCCTGGGCGATTCGGTAACCATACAAGGCCCGATGATAATTGAATTCAGCCTGAGTCAAGAACGTCCTAGCATCCAATACCTCCGTTGAAGTGGTGATCCCTTCTTTATACTGCAAATCTGTTATCCTATAATTTTCCTTGGCCTGGCTGAGGGCGTTGAGAGCAGTATGTATGTTTTCTTGGGCAACCATCAACTCCTGGTAAGCTTGCTTAACTTCAAGCAGAACGCTGTTTTTTATCTCTTCTACCTTTTCTTGGAGAGCTCTTTTCTTGTGCAAGGCCTGCGCAACATCGGATCGCCTCTTTCCCCATTCAAATAAAGACCAAGTTAGTTGTAAGGACAGAATTGTATTATGATCATTTTGGTAATCATTATGTGACGCAGGCCAGTTATCTCCCTTCCTCTCATAGCGTCCATCAAGAAAAATTTGTGGGTAATAGGTGCTCTTTGCCAAACGCACTCCCAGTTCAGCCTGCCTGAGGGCAATTTCTAGCTGCTTCAGCTCAGGGCGGTGGTGCAGGGCTTTGTGGAAAAGCGAAGACAGTTCGTATGAGGATGGGCTGAACGGTGGTAGTTCTTCTACCTGAGTGTTGACAGTGATTTTTCTGTCTAAAAGCAAATTAAGAGCGGCAATGGCAACATCCAGGTTGCTCTTTGCCTTAACCCTGTTCTGCTGAGCCTGGGCAAGTGCAACTTTAGATTTCAGTAAGTCGTTGTAAGGGATTACTCCTTGTTTGTGCAGTTGATCTGCGTCATGAACATGGGCCTCAAGCTGACTGACTTCTTCATCAGCTACTTCTAATGCTCTGCGAGCAAGCAGTATATTCAGATAAGCTATTTTAACCTTCTTTATCACATCGAGTACAGCCTGTTCTTTCATCACCTTTTTTAAATCGATATCCAATGCGGCAAGCTTTCGCTTGGTGATAAGAGCAAAACCTGTGAACAGAGGCTGGGTGATCGCAACATCCCACGTGATGTTGTCCTTCGGGCCGACGGTGATCTTTCTATGTTCAAGAGTACGACTTATCCCGAAAGGAGTTACGGATATGCTTGGGAATGTGAATAGGGCAAAAGGTTCGTGTCTTAAATGTGAGTAAGAGTATGAGGTGGAAAGCTTGGGAAGCAAATCTGCCCGCGCCTTTTTCTCTCCCTCAACTGCAGCTTGTTCTTCCTCCAGGGCTTCCTTTATCAGTCTGTTATTATGAATCGCTTCATCAATTGCCTTTTGTAGAGTGAGGACACTGGCTGATCCTTGTGCTAGGGAATATGTGGTTGCAGAAAGGGTGGCCAGAACAAGCGCCAATACGAAAACACAGTATTGGAAAGAGGACTTCATATCAAACCTCCTCCTTGCAATGAATTTAATTGTTTAATGCAGTTTTACCCATTATTCTTATCCCGTAACAGTTGTTTAAGAAACATATCCATAATGAGGTCTATTTTTTCAGGGTACGGGTGTCTTGTGGGAGATTCCAACCATAAAAACAGGAATCCATTACTGATGCTGTCGAATCCCACTGCTAAAGAATATGGATCTGCAATGTTGTTGAAAACCTTCTTTCTAATCCCGCTTTTGAAAACTCTGGCCAGCTTCTGGAGGATCTCGTCGTGGCTCTTTCGAAGCTGCTCATCCAGCCCTGCTTTGATGTTAAAACTAGCTCCCCTTGTCTCGGCAAAATAAAGGCGTATCATTGGGAGGTTTTCTGAGAACAGCTCACCCTTTGCCACCACATAGTTCCTGAGCTTTTCAATCTCATCAGATTGACTCTCCAGGACGCTGGACAGCCTGGCGTGGAAGGTTTCTGCAAGGCGTAGTACCAGGGACTTGTAAAGGTCTTCCTTTGTATCGAAGAACTTGTAAAGTGTACCAATCGCAAATTCCGCCTGGCTGGCAATTTCCTGCATCGATACGTTATGAAACCCCCTCTCGGAGAACAGCTTCAAAGCTGCATCCAGTATTTCGTTTTTATGCCTTAACTGCTCCCTTTCTCTCCTGGATAATGCATTTGCTGGCATGGCTATACCCTTATGAAGACTTATTTCATTTGTTGAATCTATATTCACATATTGAAGATCAATTATAGAGTTGAGCATCCCTTTGTCAAGATGAACGTGATATGGGATAAAAGAAGGCTAGAAAGCTGGGAGGCGCGAAGGCTAGGAAGCTAGAAAGCCAGGAGGCTAGGAAGCTAGGAAGCCAGAAGGCTAGGAAGCTGGGAAGCAGAAACAAGGATCAAGGTAAAAGGAAGAAAGGACAAAGGGAGAAAAGAGGTCAGGAGGCAGGAGTTAGGAGGAAAGGTCAAGGATCAAGGTGAAAGGTGAAAGCAACTCTGCCTGCCGACGGCAGTTAGGGAGGCAGGAAAAAGTAAAACGCCTTTCATTTTTATCCTTTACCCTTGGGCCTTTATCCTTGTTCCTTTATCCTTTCGCCTTTAACCTGCGGCCTCTTACTTTTTCTTTGCCATCTGCTTAAGTATCTGCTCAAGGGCATCGAGTTCCCTGCCGTATCCTGCCCAGTCTCCCTCCCGGAGGAATTGCTTCGCCCTGATATAATGATCCAGGGCCTGAGCCGCGAGGTTTCCGGTACGTAACACTTGGCCTGGGGTCGTTCCGGGTGAAGGCCTGAATGCTACCTCGCCAAGGAGGACTGAAAGGGAGGTCTGGAGATCTTTTTGCATGGTCAGGCGATTTCCAAAGGCCACAATGATTCTCTTAAGTTCAGGCAGTGCCGCTGTTGCACCTGCCCCGACCGGGGAGGGATAATTTTGTGCGCCGCGTCTTTGGACCAGGCGCGGACGCCTTTGTGGGGAAGCTGCTTGAGGAGCAGCTTTTTGTTCCTGATTGGCTACAAGATAGACTGGCTCAACGTACACGAATGTCTTGCGGATGGGAATAGCCAGGAGGTTGCCTCTTATTACGGTTGATCCCCGCTGGCCCCAGAGGGTTAATTCTCGAGAAATCTTTGTTTGCTGATCAATGCGAGCCTCTATCTGCATGGGTCCGAATACCAGTTTTTCCTTGGGGAGCTTATACACAATCAATCTGCCATAGTCTGGTTGGTCGCACCTGGCAGCCATCCACGCTATCATGTTGTCTTTCTTGGAAGGAGTAAAAGGAATCATGAGCACGAATTCGTCTTTTCTTTCATCAGGAAGCCTCAATATCACGTGATATGGCTCCATCTTTATGGGGGTATTGCCATATATCTCACTGGGAATCTGCCAGAGGTCTTCCTGATTGTAAAAGACCTGTACATCTTTCATGTGATAGCTCTTGTAGATCTGTGTCTGAACTTTGAAGAGGTCTTTAGGGTAACGGATATGCTTCTTGAGATCTCCGGGCATTTCGCTAAGCTTCTTGAAAAGCCCTGGAAATATCGACTCATAGGTACGCAGAATGGGATCTTGCTCATCGATAGCGTAAAAGCTAACATCTCCGTTATATGCATCGATAACTACTTTGACCGAGTTGCGGATGTAGTTGACCCACGCCCCCGTAGGAAACCTTGACCTGGTCGAGTAGGGATACATGTTCGATGCGGTATAGGCATCGACTATCCAGTAAAGTTTACCACTAGTGATAACCAGGTAGGGATCTGAGTCATAGGCCAGAAAAGGAGCTATGGCTCGTACGCGTCGATCTATCCGTCTGTTATACATTATTCTGCTTTTGTCGCTAATGTAACTGGTAAAAAGAATCTGTGGGTCCATGAATTCTACTGAAAACAAAAGCCTCCTCACAAATGACCCAATGGGCACTCCCCCTCTGCCCTCGTAAGAGGTGTACACATTCTTGTCGCCTTTGGGATAATCGAATTCCTTTGTTTTTGTTTTGACCAGCACATAACTTTGGGTAGCCTCGCCGTAATATATCTCTGGTCTGTCGATCCTGAGATCAACATCAATGGAAGGAGGGAGATCCTTGACAATTAGATGTGGAAGGCCTTCCCTCGTTACTTCACTCACGAGGCTGGCTGTTAAACCATATCCATGTGTATATATCAGGTGGCGGTTTACCCAGGTATTGGCCTGAGGAGGTAACTGGTCGGCCACAAGCTCACGGGCGGACAGGTTGATTTGCCTGTATGCTCCATTTATCATGTAACGATCTACATCTACGTCCATGAAGTTATAATAAAGGCGTATTGCCTGGAGTTGACGATAAGTTTGCAGAAGAGGGCGTTTGTCCCAGATTCTTATGTTTTGAATAGTCCCCTTGTCACCCCTGATATCGTTCATTGTCAGGTGTTCCAGCGCGGGGAAGTTTACCTCTTCAATCTTATCCAAAGAATATGCCCTGGTTGTATACTTTATGTTATTGGCAATATAGTTTGACTCTTTAGTGAGCTCATTGGGCTTGACCACAAGCTTTTGTACGCCCATGGGGACCAGGTTGGAAAGCACAAAAATTAAAGCTGCCCAAATGATGGCGCTAATGACAATGAGTCTGTTCCCACGGAACCGGAACGCATTTATGAACAGAAGACCGGCAAATGCTATTGAGGCAAGGGCGATGGCTATATATGCGGGCATACGGATATGAACATCAGTATAACAGGGCCCGAATGCAGCACCATTGGTGGAATACATTAACCCATATACCTTAAGATAATAGCCCCAGGCAATGAATATGACAATGATACCACCCAGGAAGGCGAGATGGCCTTTTGCGATTGTTGCTATCTTGAACTTTGGCACCTGAGTTGGGCCTTGTTGAAGTTGGCTGAATTCTATGGTGCTCGTTAATTGGATGGCCCCTTTTTTAAAATACCACAGAACGGTAAATATCCCTGCCAATATTATACAGCCCAGGATTTGACCTTTGATGAAATAATAGAAGGGCAATGTAAATATGTAGAAAGATACTTCTTTTTTCAGTATGGGATCATTAATGCCAAAAGGTTGGGAATGAATGTAGCGCAAGACTATGTCCCAACTGGAGGATGCCTTGATTCCCAGAATAAGCCCGATAAAGAGCACTAACCCTACAAAGATCAGGGTACCCGCTGCTCCTCCCAGGCCTGTCTGAGACAGAGGGTTGTTTGAAGTGCCCGAAAGAGGAACAAGCCCTGCTCTCTTACTGAGTCTGGATGCTATGGCGATATTCAAGAACGTGATGATCAGGAAAAGAAGCCACAAGCCAAGTGCAAGCCCCGTCTTGCTGAGCAGAGTGGTCCAAAAAACCGATGAGTATCCCAGCCTGCCAAACCACAGCCAGTCAGGATATATGGAGATAACCCACCACAGTAAGACAACAAGTATTCCCACGATAGCGAGAAGGGTGTTCTTTCTCATAATAGGTATTTTCTCCTTCCCTGATCTTCAGCAGTTAAAGTGTTAATTTGTGAGCAGAGTGCCGCCCAGAACCCGAGAACAAGGCCCGGCTATGACAAGGCTGCCACTAGGTCCTTCCCTGCCTTGCCACATTCCTCCAAATATTCCGGATGCTTTAGCACATCACCCATGAAATCTAATTGACGGTACAGCAGCGACTTCCACAACGTCGCGTCGAACGTATCAAGGAAGTATTTGACACTCAGTATCACTCCATCAAAGAGCCTTTTGCCTTTTGTTGCTCCCACGGAAATAAAAAGGGCCTTGCGTCTTGCTTTTTCGGGCTCTCTTTTCCTTCCTTCAAGCCAGTACTTCCGCACCCATAAGGACTGGCATCGGTCCATCAGGATCTTTGTATGGGCGCTGACAGCATAGAAGAAGATAGGCGATGCCAACATAATGCCATCACAAGACACCAGCATATCGTATACCTTCTGAAAATCGTCCTGTATGGCACAACGGCCTGTTTTCTTACAGCCGTATATTTCAAGGCAGGGCGACATCTTGAGGTCGCGCAGGACGATTTCCTCAACCTCCGCTCCTTCTTCCTTTGCGCCTTCAACGGCCTCGTGCAATAGAGTGGCTGTATTTCCATTTCTTCTTGGGCTTCCATAAAATGCAAGAATTTTCGGCTTCACCTTACCTCCAGCAAAATCAAATCATCAAGTGCTAAGGTCGTTGCCACCGGCGTTGCTATCCCGACTCTATCGCTGCCCTGTGCTGGTGTCAACCTTATTGGTTTGACACTTCTTATTAGGCGATGGTATCAAAAATAGCTAGTAAGGTATACAAGGTCGCCAGATTAAATGCTGATTGAGGTCAGATGATGGACACCAAGGTTAAGGAACAGTTGAAGGACATAGTCGGCCCTGAGAATTTTACGGACAAGCTGATAGATCTTGTATCGTATTCCTACGATGCCTCCAGTTATGAGAACAGACCTGAATGCGCTGTATGGGCACAATCCACGGAACAAGTCTCGAAGGTTCTATCCCTGGCAAATGAGAACAGGGTACCGGTGACGGTAAGAGGGGCAGGAACCGGACTGGGAGGGCTGGCCGTGCCCGCGAGAGGAGGCGTCGTCCTGGATCTCACCAAAATGAACAAGATCCTGGAGATCAATATTGCCGATCGCCTGGCAGTGGTGCAACCCGGTGTTGTCTACGCCGATTTTCAGGCTGCCCTCAGGCCGCACGGGTTTTTCTTCCCTCCAGATCCAGCAAGCGGGGTGGTTTGTACCTTGGGTGGCAACGTGGGGACAAATGCCGGGGGGCTTCGTGCTGCAAAATACGGTACCACCAGGGATTATGTGCTGAGTCTGGAAGCCGTTCTGGCTGATGGTGAGATAATGCGTGTGGGGGCCAGGACCATGAAAACCTCTTCGGGTTATGATCTTTGCCGGTTGTTGGTGGGATCGGAAGGAACTCTTGCGATAGTCACGGAGATTACTCTGAAGATTCGGCCCATTGCGCCATTTAAGGCCACGGCCCTTGCTTTGTTTCATACCCTTGAGGATGCCGGCCGGGCAGTGACTGAAGTGATGCATTCTGAAGTAACCCCAAGTGTGATGGAACTGCTCGATGGGACGGTCATAAAG
>JALVSJ010000103.1 GCA_027024445.1 Desulfobacterales bacterium | reverse complement strand
GCCTGGTTCTGGCTGGGACACCAGGGATGGGAATTCCTGGAGTTGGGAAGACTGTGGCAGATTCTTTTGCTGGTTGGCCTTATTTTGTGGCTGTTCCTGGTGGTTCGTGCGCTCAAGAGCCATTTTGCACCGGGTCAGGATAAATGGGGCTTGCCGCACTTTCTTGCCTACTCAGGGATTGCAGTGGTCGGGTTCTTCTGTTTTGGGCTCTTTTACAATCCACACACCCACCTGACAATTGCGGATTTTTGGCGTTGGTGGGTGGTACACACATGGGTTGAGGGAGCCTTTGAGTTCTTTGCCTCGGCTGCCATTGTCTTTGTGCTTGTAAATCTGGGCATGGTGGACCTGAAGGCCGGGTTGAGGACGGTTTACTTCACGGTAGCACTGGCCCTGGGCTCAGGTATCATTGGCGTGGGCCACCATTACTACTGGTGGGGTGAGCCCTCTTTCTGGTTGGCTCTTGGATCTACCATTTCGGCCATGGAGCCTGTGCCGATCCTCCTTTTATTGGCTGAGGTATGGCATGGGCAAAAGGCATTGTTAAAGGCAGGGAGCAAATTTCCGTACAGGTACCCCTTGATGTTCCTTATGGCATCGGTGGCCTGGGAAGTCCTCGGTGCTGGAGTGATGGGTCTATCCATTACCACACCTGTGGTTAACTACTATGAGCATGCCTCTTATCTCACGGTGAACCATGGACACACTGCCCTTTTTGGCACCTATGGGTTGCTCGCCATTGGACTGCTACTCTTTTCCATGCGGGGTCTGGTTACCGAGGAAGGGTGGAATACACGGCTGCTGAAGGTCTCGTTTTGGAGTGTTAATATTGGGCTATTTTTGATGTTCGCTGGTACACTTCTTCCTGTCGGTATCCTTCAGGCGCTTGACAATATCAAGTACGGGTTTTGGCATGCACGCTCTGCGGAGTTCTGGTTCAGACCGGTGATTCAGGTCATTGGTCAGACTAGAATGGTGCCTGACTTTCTCATAATCTTTCCAGGCGCAGGCAGTTTGTTGCTCTTTATGCTCAAGGCCCTAACCAAACTCAAACCTGTGGAAGTTCAGCCTGGAGAGGACTTCTCATAGAGCAGAGGCCCATCTCCTAACGACTGAATGTTTCCCCGCCCTGCCCAATGGTGTGAGGGCGGGGGAACATTTCTTGCGCGAAAGGCCATAACTCTTCGTGGCTATTGGAGCCAATGGAATTTTGATTGCTTGACCTCACAAGCTTTCTTCACTACACTTTCAAACTAACACCCTTCCCGTTTTGTTGATACCCCTCACATCTTGAAAAGGAGCCAGAAATGCAGCTATCTAAAACCGCAAAGGTCCATGATCTATTAAAGGAATACCCTTTTCTGGAAGATTTCCTTGTAGCTTATAATCCTAAGTTCCAAATGCTGAAGAACCGCATTGCACGGGCCACAGTAGGCCGTGTTGCAACGCTTGAGAATGCTGCTGGAATGGCGAACCTCGACATCGATGTGTTTCTTAGTGATATTGCAAAAGAAATTGAGAAGCATACGGGGCAGAGGCCGGAATTACAAACTGCACCCCCAGGCCAGGAGACCTTACGGGAGGACAAGGTCAAGGTTCTTAAAGAAATTATAAAGTACTTGCACGACGGGGGTGATCTGAATGTGGCAAGGAAGCGCTTCTCAGAAGCTGTAAAGGATGTAGAGGCTTCTGAGATTGCAGCAATGGAGGAGGAACTTATAAAAGAGGGGCTTCCTGTATCCGAGGTTCAACGCCTGTGCGATGTTCATGTAGGGGCATTTCGCCAGGCACTGGATGAGCATGCCGAGGTGGAGGCTCCGCCCGGTCATCCTGTTCACACCTATATGGCAGAGAACAAGGTCATTACCGAGCTGGCAAATGAACTGAGCAGGCTCGTTAGTAATATCCAGGCAGGGGAGAAGATTGACGAGAGCTTCCGAGAGGCTCTGGAGGTTCTTGATAGGCTCGCAGGAGTTGACAACCACTATCAGCGCAAGGAAAACCAGTTGTTTCCCCTGCTCGAGCGCCATGGAATTACAGGGCCATCACAGGTGATGTGGGGAGTGCATGATCAGATACGGTCAGAACTCAAATCTGCGAGAGAGGCTGCAGAGAAGCAAGACAAGGAAGAATTCCTCTCAAAAGCCGCGGCT
>JALVSJ010000102.1 GCA_027024445.1 Desulfobacterales bacterium | reverse complement strand
GTTGAGTGCCGGGAATGCGGAGGGGGCAAGACTCCCCCGTGGATAAGTCACTGAAAATACCAGCCCGGAAGGCTCGGAATCGAAGAAGAAGGAACAGAACCTGTAACCTCCAAGACTTCCTCAAAGTCCGCTTAAGTGGGATGGACCTAATTTCTCTTGGCTGGGCAATGAAGTGGCGAATTTTTTTCAACACCTTGGTATTTTTTTCTATACAAAATGTGTAATTCGTTTCCATTTTATGGGACCCCATTTCCACGATCCCTTATATAACAAGCTGAAATGGCTACCATTTTACAATTATTCCTCTCAGGCACACTTTTTCCATATAGTGTTGGTAGCGTGGACCGAGCGGGGAAGACATCAAGTTGGCAGTATTCAGGAACAGAATGTAATCGGAGGTTCTCATTCAAAGTTTTTCTGGATTTTGACTCCTGACTTCTGACTCCTTGTCCTGGGATCATGCTTAAGCTCAAACAGAATTCATTGACATGTACCTGGCGCTGAAAAACGCATATCAGAGAACAACGAGATTGGACAACCTGTGGAGGAGCTCACGTGAGTAACGCCGCACCATCGCAGGAGGAAAAAGAAGTTCGCAGGAAAAAGGCCCTCGAAGAGCACAAAAGACTGAGCCGCCTGTTCAGGGAGGACCGGTTTGCCTTTGAAAGGCACAGGCGCCATGCCATCAAAAACCTAATCGAGAGCGCCCCGGACCCGGAGTTGCGGGAAAAGCTGTGGCAGATGCAAGAGCAATGGGACCAGAGGATGAAGTCAGCAGGCTCCCCACATAACCGGTTTGTCCTGGCAAAGGCATTGTTCTGGGACCATGTGATAAACCGTTGGCTGCCGGCGCTCAGGGATGCAGCAGATTCAATGGCCCAGGTCACCCGTTAGCCCACTCAATTCTCTTACTCCTTCTTACGCCCCACATGCTGTTATATCCAACTCATCTCCATGTGGGTAAACTTTGGCATTTATGTGTCTAAGGTTGATCTAATTCTTGGAAAGCAGGAGAACGCCTGTCTGCCGTTTGGAGCCAGGCAGGCGGGGAGGAGCTTTTGCGACGAGAAATCTTAAGATTTCTCGTTAAAATTAGGACAGGGATGAAGGAGCAGCGGCCACTGGCCCCTGTTCCCATCCCACGAAGCACCGGCCAGGCATCTTCCCAACGCCTGGGGACGGTTATGCCCCTTTTCATTTGGGAAAAACGAAAAATGCGAACACTGCCCACACCTCACCAGATTCTCTGTGGCCTCTCTGGCTCCCTTGCGTTGATCAACCTGCATCTTTGCCTACTCCGTTTTTTGTCCGTGGAATGAATCCAGGTGACAAAAGGCCAAATACCAGTTTGATGGTCTCGAAGTTTGGAGGATAGAAGGCACCCCTGAATGCACTCACTGCCGCACACCCGCATCTCGCACAATCTGCATCATCGCCATACGTACACAGTTTAATCGTGCCATCGGACCGAAAACACTTAAGCCCCCGTGAAACAGGGCACTTTTCATAATTATTCCATGACAGATAGTCCCCGTCCACCCTTAGTTGCCTTGCAATGGCCTCTGTGAATCCCACCTGCTCACCAAAGCGCCTCCTCAAATTGAGCAACCGCCTTATTGTGTCTTCTCTTTCCTGGACCGGAATAAGATATTCGTTCTCCCGTTCACCCCGATTGGGAGTAAAAAAAGAAAATCCAATGCCCTTTATGGGGAGGGCCAGCATCTCCTCCACGAACTCCTCCACAAAGGCCTCGTTCAGCCGTGAAATGGTTATATGGACAATGGGAGGGCGGCTTGCTTGCCTGATATTTTTCACCGCCCTGTCATATGTCCCTTCGCCCCTGATTTCATCATTGATCCGCCGGGGCCCGTCGAGTGACACTATCCATTGGGCCCTATGGCCCAAAGCAAACAGGCCCAGGGTGCCGTTTGTAAAGATCAATACTGAGTCAAAAATCCTTGCAGCCGCCTCGCACACCTTCGCCCTCAGGGCTGGCTCTCCACCGTATAGTATAGCGACCCTCATGCCCTGTCTCCGAACGACGTGAAACAGGGCCACCATTTCCTCATCATCTAATTCTCTTGGGTGATCTTGTTTCCACCAGTAACAATGCTTGCATCTAAGGTTGCATCGGCTGGTAATATCTATGGCGGCAGCGG
>JALVSJ010000101.1 GCA_027024445.1 Desulfobacterales bacterium | reverse complement strand
TGAAACAAGGGCAATGATACTTGCCAAGCTAGAATCAAGGAATCCCCTGGCAAGTGTCAAAGACCGGATAGGTCTAGCCATGCTTGAGGCTGGAAAACGCGATGGGTTCATTAATAAAGACACGGTGATAGTGGAACCCACAAGTGGCAATACAGGACTAGCGTTGGCCTTTGCATGTGCTGCCATGGGCCTACGCCTGGTCCTCACAATGCCGGATACCATGAGCATAGAGCGGAGAAAATTGCTCAAGCACCTTGGCGCCGAAGTTGTTTTGACACCAGGCTCCCAAGGTATGAAAGGCGCAATTTCAAAGGCAAGAGATATATTGGAATCCACTTCCAATGCATATATGCCGAATCAATTTGAAAATCCCGCCAACCCTGAGATACACCGGAAGACAACGGCCCTCGAGATTTGGGACGATACAGAAGGCAAAGTGGATATACTAGTGGCAGGAGTGGGCACGGGAGGGACCATAACTGGAGTGTCAGAAGTACTCAAAAAGAGAAAACCTTCTTTCAAAAGTATTGCTGTGGAGCCACTCGAATCACCTGTTCTATCTGGAGGTCCACCAGGCCCACACAAAATTCAAGGGATAGGACCAGGGTTCATCCCCAAAGTTTTAAACCTCTCGCTAGTGGATGAGATCATCAAGGTATCAAGTGAAGATGCAATAGATACGGCCAAGATGCTCGCTAAAAAAGAAGGAATCCTTTGTGGTATTTCTTCTGGGGCTGCAGTGAATGCCGCACTGTCTGTGGCGTCTCGAGAAGAGAACAGAGGAAAATTCATCGTTGTTATACTCCCTGACACCGGGGAAAGGTATCTAAGTACGGATTTGATTGCCTGGAGAAGTGAAAATGGAGATAGTTTCTATCGCTGTTAGTAAGAAAAAAGGCACAAAGAAGACCGTTGTGCCTGAGGCAGATGTGGTTAAGGATTACGGGATAAAAGGAGATGCGCATGCAGGAAAATGGCATAGACAAGTGAGTCTCCTGGCATCCGAGAATATAGAAGAAGCTCGAAAGCAAGGTCTCAATGTGGATTTCGGAGATTTTGCTGAGAATATTGCTACTCAAGGCATTGATTGGCCTCAGGTACCTGTTGGATCCAGATGGCTCGTAGGAAGCTCTGTGGAACTGGAGATTACCCAAATAGGTAAAGTATGTAAGGCTCGTTGCGCCATCTACTATGCAGCTGGCGACTGTATAATGCCCAGAAAGGGAGTATTTGCACGGGTTCTCAAGGGAGGAATTATAAAAGTAGGCGATAAGATAATAAGACTCGATTCATGACCTCTCGCTTACTGGTGGTACTTTGAACTGAAAGGCTTTTCCATAGGGGAAGCAAGATTGATAAAATGAGCTTGTTTGAACCCACTTAGCCATTCTGACGTCAAAGACTTCTTGAAACACTTTAGCTATTCATTCCGCCATACATGGCAGCTCCCCTCCTCAGCACACCGGGGGCATTTTGTTGGTATACTGTCATCAGGGCCACAGCATTGAGGTGTTTGTCCCGAGGCCTTTTTATAAAGCCATCTTCCCACAAACACCAAGGCAATTGTCACTATGGCCCAGGTTATGAAAGCCTGCATAATTATTTCTCCAGCTTCTGCCCGCAAGACATACAGAATTTTGCCTCTGGTGGATTTTCTGTGCCGCAGTCACAGCAACCCAAGGTCACCTCAACCTCCTCTTTTGGCTGCTCTTCTAAGGGTTTACCACCATGTTTGGCCTCATAATCAGCAATGGCCTTGCCTAAGGCTTCGGCTCCGAGATTAGAGCAGTGCATCTTTTCCTTGGGCAATCCACCTAGTGCTTCGGCCACGGCCTTTTTGGTCAATGCCTTTGCCTCTTCAAGTGTTTTGCCTTTTACAAGCTCGCTAACCTTACTGGAAACTGCTATAGCTGCAACACAGCCAAAGGTCTTGTACTTTACGTCTTCCAGTTTTCCGTCTTTCACCTTGATATAAAAGGTCATCATGTCACCACAGACAGGATTACCGGCTTCTCCGATTCCATCGGCATCTGTTATTTCGCCAACATTTTTGGGCTGGGCGAAATGTTTCATTACTTCTTCTGAATACATGGTTTACTCCTTTTATTTTATAAAAATTAATTGGTTGCTTTTGCAGTTCCCTTTTGGTTCCATAATGG
>JALVSJ010000100.1:961-6760 GCA_027024445.1 Desulfobacterales bacterium | reverse complement strand
GCCTTATAGATAAGAGCAAGGGCGCGGGCGTTAAGTCGAACCGTGGTAAGCAAAAAGGCAAGAGAAAAAGGTGGACGGCGGCGCCAATTCGCGATCTGAGCCTCCGCTCAGACGCCTTGCCCGCACCTGAGGCGCGAACAAGTCGCTGGAGCGGAAATTGCTCTGTCCATCGCTTGTAATCCCCAGCAACCTCTGGCGGTCACAATTCCGCTCAGCTCGCGCATTATGCATCAATGAGCATGGAGATAGGAGATGACTTACATTTTTAAAACTGGAAAGCCATCGACATTTGTTGAAATCTACCTTCCCAAGAGATCTGGGTTTCAAGGTGCATTATACCGTGCCCTTGTTGATGCTCGGAACCCAAAAGAAGTTAAAGACCATCTTTTAAGGTATGAGAATAGAATTAAGATGATGTTAGAACAAGAATGGAGTATTGTACACACGAAGTTCACCCACTCTTTCATTGAAGACCTATCAAGCAATATAGGAAGCATTTATGTCGGATTTTCAATGTATGAAGTTGATGGGGTATTTTTTAGCAAGAATAGTATTGGTCCGTGCGAGGAAAGAACGCAAGTAATCAGAATTATTTTCGAATTCCCTGTAGCTGATGACTTGCCGTTGGATTGCCTTATCGAAGTGAAAAAGTTCCTTCGTTCGGCAGCAAGAAGTCTCAAGGAATATGGCTCCTATGATAAGAAGTATGAGAAGGAGCTAAAACTAGCTGAGGATTGGATTGTGAAAACGGGTGTCTTTCTAATAGGATTCCTTATCCATCGAATAATACTCGCAATAGAAGAGAACCCGGATCTTCAGCAAGATGAAATATGGGTTACATCATTTTGGAATACTGTTTTGAATAAATTTCTACCGCAAAACAGATGACAGCTATTTGATAATTATTCTCTGCATAACAATAGCATGAAGGTGGACGTGCTGTATCCTGCGGCTTTGATGCCCTTCGACTGATTCCTGCAGATCTGTCTTCAGCGTTTTCAGGGGTGTGGCTGCCCGCCACTTATACCTGTCGTTGACGCTGTCGAAAAACCTGGTAATCTCTAGTTGAACATTTGAAATAAACCTGAACTCTGATAGAGTGTGAATATTCTGTACTTATCACATGAGACCTGCCCGGGGGGGAGCTTTATATATGGCGAGATATAGGGATTATGATGGTGCCCGTGTCACTATGATAACAAAGACCAAAATCCAATGAATGCTTTATTGTATAGTTCACGATGTCAGAAAGATTCCAAATTTCGGAGACAGTTTACGCCAGGTGTCTTGCCTGTATACCGCCAGGTAGAGATGAGGGTTATGGGTGGCCACCGGCATATGAGGCAGGTCGGGGGCAAACCCAATACATTTTCCTTGTGAAAGGCTTTGGTTTGCCAGTAGCGCCCTTTCTGCCAGGAAGGAATAACTTCAAAAGGTGGTTCTTCGAGGAACTCGTTAGGCAGTAGAGAGTAATGCAGAATATCGAATTTGAGAACCGAGCAGTTGCTTTCGTCGATGTCCTCGGATTTAAGTCGGCTGTCAATGAAGCTGAACAATCCGCTAACAAACTCCATGAGCTAAAGCAGCTAATTGATGTGCTGGAAAATTCGGTACCGAGGCTTGATGGAACTGTAGATAAAAGTGTACCGAGGGAACTAATTCCAAAATATATTTACATATCTGACAGTATTATCCTAAGTGCCCCGCTTACCTCAAACAAAATGTCTAACTATCGGGGCTTATCCATACTAGTAATGCGTATCATTCAGCTAAGCCATATTCTACTCTCGAAAGGTTATCTTCTTCGTGGAGGTGTTTCTGTTGGTCCCGTCTGGCATACGGATTCCAATATTGTCGGATCTGCTTATCAAGAAGCTTATAAAATAGAAACAAAAACGCTGGTACCCCGCGTTGAGCTTTCATGCAGCGCTAAGGAGTTGTGGGACAGTACCGAAGGGAGTGGGAACATGATGTGTATCGAGTATAAGGCTCATTTCATGGTCAACGTCCTGCATGATTATTATATAGAAGATAAGTCCCATAGTGGCCCCGAAAGAGCCTTTAGAACCTACTCGCGTGTTATTCAGCAAAATTTAAAAGCCAACCATCCAGAGTCAGTCAGATACAAGTGGTGGTGGTTCAATGAATATCTGCATAGTGAAATAGATAGGAATCCTTTCATCATTGATGTCCAACAATAGCGTCAACTCGGACTGACAATTTCGCTGCGCTCCATTGGCAGCCTATTACGCAAGCCGTTAGCAAGAAATTCGAAAAGGAGGAGAAAATGGCGTTTTCTCAAGAAACTGTGGAAAGAGCCTGGAAAAGAGCAGGTGGGAAATGCGAATGCAGAAGAAAATCCCACAATCATAGCTATGGCGTGTGCCACAAACAACTGGTGTGGGGCAATCGAGGAAGAGAAGGTCGAGGAGCATGGTAAGCTCACCATAAAAAGTCGAATGGAGGAGACGGATTGAGCAATTGTGAAATTCTTTGTTGGGAATGCCACAAGCAAACAAGAAGCTTTGGCGGATAAAATAATAGGGATATGGCTAACGCTTATAAGGCCTCCGGATGCCAACCTGCTTTCTTGCAGGCAGGTGAGCAAAAAAATTCCCTTGCGAAGAAGGGGGCAAGTTTTTGCTTTTATGAATAACGAGCCTTGAGGCTATTGATAGCCATCTGGCCACGATGCGGAAATGGGTTATGCTTGATCTCATTTCAGCATATCGGGTGCGCAGGTCCTAAAGAGTATCGCTACCTTCCACCTTTTCCCCTGTTCGCCTGCGAGCGTCGCTTTATATGGGCAATTGCCTGTTGGATTTTGCCCTAAAACATAAGATGATGCCTTGACATCATCTCTAAAGATGCTATGATGATCCCATGAGAACAACATTGACAATAGATGACGATGTCCTGGAACGGGCGCGTGAACTCGCCGCGAAAATGCGTACGCCATTCAGGGCAGTTGTCAACGAAGCCCTTCGTGCTGGCCTTGATCGGGTTGAGCAATCGGCAAAACGCCGTCCTTACAAGACCAGGCCTCATAAAATGGGTCTGAAGCGAGGTTACAACCTGGACAATATCCAGGAACTGCTTGCACAGATTGAAGGCGAGGATTTCCGGTGATTCTCGTGGACGCCAACATCCTATTGTATGCAGAGGATTCTCTTCATCCCTTTAACAAGCAAGCGCGTGAATGGTGGGATGCCCAGCTATCCGGGAGCCAACCTGTTTGCCTGTGCTGGATGGTTTTGTCTGCCTTCATCAGGATAGGGACTAATCCACGAGTTTTCGAACGGCCGCTCTCTCTCAATCAAGCGCTTTCTCGGGTAGAGAGCTGGCTGGATCAGCCTTGCACAAGAATTGTTAGGCCTACAGAGCGACACTGGACTGTTTTCCAGCAAATGCTTGTTGGTGGCCAGGCTGTGGCTAATCTAGTACCGGATGCACATCTTGCCGCTCTAGCCATTGAGCATGGTTGCGAATTGGCTAGCACGGATTCTGATTTTGCTCGGTTTCCCAAACTCAAATGGAGGAACCCTCTGGCCTGATTTTCTCGCTGCGTCTCAGCCAGCCACTATATAGGGCAAGTGAAATTAGTCCTTGAGGCTGTATAAGATGATCATGATTCATGGTTGAGCAAGTGAGCGTCTAATGGATCATTCATTGCCTGATTCACAATATCGGGAAGATTCTAAATTTCGGAGACAGTTACGCCAGGTGTCAACCTGCCTCGTAGCCTTGTAACAAAACGATTGACAGTGTATCAAGATATGATACAGTAATAATATGATCAAAAGTTTCAAGCACAAGGGGCTAGCTGAATTGTTTGAAAGAGGCCATTCAGCAAAGATCAGAGCCGATCTGCAAAGGCGCATATTGAGAAGGCTGGAGGCTTTAGATCAGGCAGAGATCCTTACAGAGTTAAACATTCCGGGCTTCAAGCTTCATGGTCTTCAGGGAAGGCCAAAGCGTTATAGTATTCACGTCAACGGTCCCTGGTGCATTACTTTCGAATGGGAAAAGAACCATGCTCTAAGAGTTGATCTGGAGCAATACCACTGAGGTGCGATCATGGCAGAATATGTTGTAAAGCGTCCATTAAAAAGGGCTCCGATTCACCCAGGAGAAATTCTACGTGAAGACGTACTTTCAAGCCTGGGCATATCTGTTACCGAAGCAGCGAGAAGGCTTGGCATCTCCCGGCAACAGTTACATCGCATATTAGCCTGTACCAATCCGATTACCCCAAAAATGGCACTTAGAATAGGCAGATTTGCAGGTAATGGTCCTGGGTTATGGCTTCGAATGCAACAGAACTATGATTTATGGCAGGCTGAACAGCAGATGAAAGAGGAACTTTCCAAGATAGAACCGGTCTTGAAGTCAAGAGACGAAGCAAGAAATTGCTAATTTCCGAGGAATCCTAGTTGGCCTATCGGCCGAGGAAACGCTGTAGTGGACTGCCGATCCCGCTGCGCCTTCGGCTTGCGGTTTGGCGCCACTGACCGTGGACGTTATGCCTCAAAAAGGAGACTAACCATGACCAAGTTACTTGAGAAAGCATTTGAAGAGGCATCCAGATTACCCGAGTTAGAACAAAACGCTCTTGCACGCTGGCTGATTGATGAAATTATAGCCGAAAAAAAGTGGGAGAAAGCATTTGCTGAATCAGAAGGTGTACTGGATAAACTTGCAGATGAAGCGCTTACGGAACATGCGGAGAGTAGAACGAAACCATTGAATGTTAATTCTCTATGATATCGCATACGACCGAACAGTTTCGTAAGCTCTTAGCTCAACTGCCAAAGGGTATTCAAAAGCAGGCGAAAGAAGCTTATCTCCAATTTGAAAAAGATCCTTATCATCCAGGGTTACGCTTCAAACGAGTTCATTCCTGGCGTCCTATCTATGCTGTTCGCATATCCAGAGAATACCGGGCGCTGGGCGTCCAGCGAGAGAACGAAATAATCTGGTTTTGGATAGGATCACATTCAGACTATGATAAGGTATTGAAGGAAAAGAGGGGGCCATAACAGACGGGTGTGCTTGAGCGCTCTGCCCGAGGCAGACAGGCATTGCGCTGTGGCCTTCGACCTTGCTTTATAGTGGCAAATACCCTTGTCGTTCGGCAGGAGCATAAGAAATGTATCAGGAGAAGCGACCAACGTGCGTAACCGTGATCGGTTGGGCGTGGATCATTATCGGTTGTCTCATGTGTCTGTCTGCGACCATGGCTCTTTTCACTTCCGCCATGATTGGCAATATCGCACAAGACGAGCCGCACATGCCTTTCATTTTCAAGATATTTCCACTGCTCGCCATTGTTGAGATCGGGGTTGGCGTAGTGGGCCTTGTTTCTGGAATCAATTTCCTCAAGCTCAAGGCATGGGCTCGGAGCGTGCTGGAAGGACTGACATGGGTCCTTCTCGTTTTCATTCTTGGTTTCATGGTCTTCTGGATTTTCAACTGGGTCTCTGTGACATCTGGCCATGCTCCCAGGGGTTTCGGGATAATGGGTGCAGTCACGGGCATAGTCATGACGGGAATCTATGGGGTTCCTCTTGGCATCATGCTGAAGTATCTGAGAGGCCCAAAGGTCAAGACCGCAATTAACGGAACTGCCGAACAAGCGCACGCAGAACCGACTTCGGAAACCGCGCCGAGCGCCGCATCTAAAGCCTCTGATGCGTAACGCTATGTGTGAATAAAGAGGATCAAATGTACGCTGTCATTTTCAGAGCAAAAGTTGCCGAGATCGATGAAGAATATAGTCGAATCGCACAACGGATGAGA
>JALVSJ010000100.1:0-951 GCA_027024445.1 Desulfobacterales bacterium | reverse complement strand
AAAAATATGGGTGCACTGAGTTCACCTCAGTTACTGAGGGTGATGAAGAGATTTCAATTTCCTATTGGGAAACTCAAGAGCAAATAAAAGCATGGAAAAATGACGCTGAACATATCGCTGCTCAGGAGATGGGAAAGTCCAGGTGGTATAGGTGGTATAAGGTCCAGGTTGTTGAAGTTGTGAGGGAGTATGAGGGAAACACATAACAAATCATTGAAGTTCGCTCTCTTCGGTCGGCGGGCGCGCTAATGAGTGCGGCCTATAGACAGAAGCAAGGGTGCGAACAAGTCGTTGGAGCGTAAATCGTTCCGTTCATCGCTTGGAATCTGAGGCAACCTCTGGCCGTCACAATTCCGCTCAGCTCGCGCATTAGCTTCACAAGAATATTTTTTGCCAGTCATTAGATTTTTTGCTATAATCTTACATGTAAGAAAATAAACACTGGAGAAAAATATGGCAAATGTAGCTACTACAAAGTTATCATCCAAGGGACAGATCGTAATACCAGAAAATATAAGAAAAGAACTCAAACTCGAGACAGGTACCCAGTTTGTTGTCCTTGGAGATAAGGATGTTGTGATTCTCAAAAAGATATCTCCACCATCTATTGATGAATTTGATGCCCTACTAAAAGAGGCTCGGAAAACTGCAAAGCAAATTGGGTTGAAAAAGTCTGATATTGAAATGGCCATAAGGAAAGTAAGGTCCCAACAGTGAGGGTAGTACTTGACACAAATGTACTGATATCAGGCATTTTCTTTTCTGGTCCACCTGCCAAGATATTGAGCCACTGGAGAAAAGGGAATTTTACAGCGGTTATTTCAGAGCCAATAATCTTGGAATATACAAGAGTAGCGGAAGAGATCAGTCAAAAGTTCCCTCAGATTGAAATCACTGAGATTTTAGGCCTGTTCATTTTGAATTCTGAGATTGTTGATCCAGGCGGATTAG
>JALVSJ010000099.1 GCA_027024445.1 Desulfobacterales bacterium | reverse complement strand
AGATCTCGAACTCCGCACTGCAAATAAGCAATGGCGCTTTTCACCGTAAAATTTTCCACTCCATTGGGTGAAATCAAGGGTAACGTGGCAGTTGATGAAGGCCCCATGCGGCTTGCCGAGCTTGTTCCCACTGCAACCCAGTTGACCGATATCCTGGTAAGGAAAGCCTTAAAGAAAGAGGAAATGAAAGGCAAGACCGTTACCTGCGGTGAAAAATGTGGGGTATGCTGCAGACAAATGGTCCCTGTATCCCCGCCAGAGGCTTTTCTTATCATGGACTTACTGGATTCCATGAAACCTGCAACACGCGCCTGGTTCATGAAAAGATTTAAACTTGTTGAAGAGATTGTTCAGGGCAAGCATATGATTGAGCCTCTTATGAACCCTGAGTATACTGACGAACCGGTACTGGCCGTGGCAAAAGAGTATTTTGCTTTACAACTACCTTGTCCGTTTTTGACAGATGAATCCTGTAGTATCTATCCCTACCGCCCAGTTGCGTGCAGGGAATATAACGTTACCTCACCCCCCGAACACTACAGGAACCCTTATGCATACAAGGTTGAGAAGGTTCCAATGCCCTTACCTCTCTCTGCCGCTCTTTCCAGACTCACGGGCCGGCTTACACATACCAAACCTCGTCTGATTCCACTGAGTCTGATTCCTTATTGGGTTTCAAAGGCAGGAGAACTCAGATGGCGCCAATGGCCGGGCTTGGAGCTTTTTGAAATGTTTATGTCCTTTATGGGCAAGCTTGCGCACTCACAGCAGTAAGCCCAATTTTCAAGAGCACTTTATTTCTTAGGGCCGAATAATACGGGCTCTTCACTTTCCTTTTTTTTGTAAAATTTATCAACGAACGATTTGGGCATGGGCTCTTGGGTCCTGGCCAGTTCTTTTGGGATCCTAATGATATTGCCACTGCGCATTCTCTTGGGATTCAGATCCGGGTTGGCCTCCGCAATGATCTTCCAGTTGCTGAACTTACCCGTATACCACTTGGATATGAGCGATAATGTCTCTCCCTTCCATCTCACCACATGTTCGATGTAAACTGGCTCCGGCGGTGTTGGAAGATTTTTTGCCTCTTCCTTTGGTTCGGGCTTTTCTGCCGCTGGAGGAGAAGGTGAGGGAGTTGAGGCAGGCTTTGGTTCAGGCGGCGGTGGGGTTGGCTGTTGCATCACAGGCTGCAGTTCTTGTTTCTTTTCGGTCGTCACACATCCTATAGATATCATAAACATGGCAGCCACAACCATGCCCACAATGCCCAACAACCTGCCTTTATCCATACTCACCTCCTTATTTGCCGGTCATCTTTTGTAAATATTTCTTCGCTAACTTGTTTTTCGGGTTTACAATTACCGCTCTTTTGAGGTTTTCTATGCAGGCATCCCTTTTTCCAAGCCTTCTTTGTACCATAGCTAGATTGAATAAAGCTTCATCCAAATACGGTGGTGCGAGCTTTACAACCTCCTGGTACATCTTTTCCGCCTTATCCCATTTTTTTGTCACAGCGTAGACATACCCCAGGTTGAAGTAGGCATCGGCATATTGAGGATCAAGCTTTATAACCTTGTTATATCTTTCAATTGCCTTGCCATATTTCTTGGCCTCAACATAGAGCAGGCCTAGATGAAAATTCCCTTCCACACTGTCAGGATTCAGTTCCACAGCCTTGAGCAGTAGCCTCCTCGCCCTCGCTGGTTTCTTGTCTTCGATCCTGACAGCCTCTCCCACGAGCGCCTCTGCATAAGGTGCGGAGATTTTTTCCTTAAGGCCCGGGGCTTCACTGAGTACTTCCTGAAAAATCCTTACTGCCTCCCCGTATTTTTCTTGTTCAAGGGCCTTCATAGCCTGTTCAACCTTAGGATTCCTTTCCTCCATTCCTTGAGGTTGCTCGGTTTCTTCCTGGAAGCCTGCCTGCTCCTGGCCGACCTGTTCCTCCGATGATGGGGGTTGGGCCTCGGGTTGCTCGGCTTCCCGAGGCTCCTCGCTCGTCTGCGCTGAACTCACCTGGACCTGCTCTGAAGGCACAGTTTCTTGGGCCACCTGTTCTGATCGAGCTAGCTCAACAGGGGTCTCCTTCCTGTTGCCCTTTCCAGGCCACAGGAATACCGCCAATATGACGATAACTATAGCAGCACCAATGCCCCCGGCCAGGATCACACCGCGCCCGACTTTGATTTTCTCTTTTTCACGCGGGGAGACCGCAAGCTCCCCGGCTAGCTGCTCTGCTCCACCATCCCCTGTCTCTTCATCGGCCTGCTCCTCATCAGCCCAGGCATCTCCAAAAAGGGTGTCCATGTATCTGGCCAGGGATTCAGGCTCTGCTCCTGCCCCAATCTCTTTCCCATATTCCTCAAGGGCCTTGAGCATCTCGGCCGCCGTGGCGTAACGCTCCCGGGGTTTGGGAGCTATTGCCCTTGCCAGTATCTCCTGTAGCGAAGGCGCCAGGTCCTCAGGGATCAATTGCCTTGGGTCCCAGTCCTCAGAATTCAAGCTTCTAACCAGTTCGGAAGAAGGACCTTCCACGAGGGATCTACCTGTCACCAATTCGCATAACAGTACCCCCAGGCAAAACACGTCAGTGGCAGGCGTAGCGGGCTCTCCTGTCACCATCTCGGGGGCCAGATAGGGCACCGTTTTTTCAAACAGTGCTTCCTTGTCTTCAAGCCCCTCAAACAAGGCCCGTGAAATGGAGAAATCCGTTACCCTCACCTCTCCTGATCTTGTAATCAAGACGTTCTGAGGCCGCAGGCCGCCGTGGATTATGGGCCCGGGCTGAGAATCACCCCCCTTGAAACTGTGCGCAAATTCCAGGGCCCTGCACACCTCGATGGCTATATAAAGCGCCTCCTCCACGCCCAGTGCCTGCCCTTTATTTCTCAGGGCTGTGGCAAACCGAGCAAGATCTCTGCCTGCTATAAAATCCATGGCAAGATAGGGAGTGCCTTCTGCCGTACCAAAGTCATAAACTCTGACTATGTTTTCATGTTGGAGATGCACCAGAGATGAAGCCGCATCCATGAATATGTCAATTACGGCCTTTTCCGTGCTCAAATGGGGATGCAATTTCTTAACAGCCAGGTATTTTTCCAATCCTTTGACACCCAGGACCTTTGCTTTCCATACCTGCCCGATCCGTCCGGTTCCTATCTGACGCAATAAAACATATTTTCCGAATTCAACTGATTCCACGATTGCTAAGCTCCCTGTCCTTGCATTGATTCTTAGCTCCTGACTTCTGTACCTAGTTTCTCACCATGGCATCTCCAGAGATATGGTTCCACCCTTTGGCAATACCTCTCTGGGTATTGCAAGGTTCAGGCCAACTATGCTTCTTCCCCCTTTTTCTGCTCTGCTCACTCTAATTTCCAGCCCTTCACTGATGTCATATCCTCTCTTCTGCCACAAGAGGATCAAGATATCTCTAATGCCACTTTCAATTTCCTGTGGAGGGAGGTCTTCGGCAAAGTGATCACGACACCACATCAAGAACTGTACGGTCATAGAAAGCAGAAGCTGAAAACCAAGAGAAGATTGCCCAATGGTATTATCCGAAACCACAAAGGCCTCATCGCTATTGGCCATACTCGCAAACGCTATGATCCCAGCCTTTGCGAACTGGCTTATCCTGTCTTCTGACAAAACCGCCTCAGTTGGAACGGCCTTTCTTGTGCTAACCTGCCTGACCGGAAGATCCTTAAGTCGGCAATTCTCCCAATCACTCAACCTGCTAGGCCACCCCCATTTACGCACGCTCTGCACGCACAACGCTCCAATACCCCATACAGGGCTCATCCACAAAAACTGCTCTTCTGCAAAATGAATATCCTTACTTTTCATATCAGCTCCGTAACGGGGCCGAGCGAGCAGCCTGTTGCATGCCGCGCATAGCCACTTAGCACCTGGTTTATTCCTCAGGCTTTGCCACTTGGCATAGACCTGTTCCTGAAGGTAGTGAGGTATATAGGGCCTGGAGCCAAGCTCCTCCCACCTGTCCAACCCGAAAAATTCGGGCAGCAACTCCACAACACCTGGCACGAGGAGCGTATCGCACACCTCTGCCACCCGCTCAAGCAAACCCAGGCTCCTGGGTGTGTTATCAAAACCTGAGTCAAACAGCATCAGGCTGGGCAAATCAAGGGGCAACGAACCATGAAGCAAATCCAATATATCGTCTAACTCCTGTCCGGCAGAATCGACAATCCCTATCTCGGCGTTTTCGGTGCCTTTCATAGCAGCGGCGACCATTTTCACCCCTGTCCATGCAGACTCAAAACTCCTGAATGTCTCGCTGCAGTACAGGGCATCCACATACTTGGATAGCACCTTATCCACGGCCTCCAGTATACCTTCCCCTCTTTCCCCTCCCTGTTCTTGTTCGTCCGGCACGGCCACCATCTTTAGGATTTCTTCCACAGTAGATGAAGTGCTTTCAGTTGAAGAAAGGGGCCTCTCGGATACCGAAAAATCGAGATGCTCAAGGCCAGGCACCTGTCTCAGCATGGCCTTTACCTGCTCGGCACTCTGGCCGTCTCTCATTGCCTTTCGGGCCCCATCCCTGGCCTCTTTGATGGCTCTCGTAAAGGAGTTAGTGAGGAGAATCCTGTCAGGCCTAAAGTCCTTAAATGAATTTAAAGACAATTCAAGGAAGCCGTCTTCGTGCAGAGATCTCGGCACATCGACCTTAATAGATGGCCTCAGTTCTGCCAGTATTTCATCTATTGACTCATTCCTGTACCACCTGATGCGTTTTTCATGGCCTAAATCTGAACGGATACTGAAGGGACCTACTGCAAGAATACGCAACGCCAACAAAGGTGTGTCCATAGTGGGGCCTCACTTGTCGGGACATTTAGGTTCTCACGTTATCTCTTCAAAACCTTCTTGAAAAACGACTTGCCTTTTTTCTCTGCCTTCCCCGGCGGATGAGGGACCCGTTCTTGTGCAGGAGTGCCCTCAGGTGGAGGCTCTTGGGTTGAAGCGGGAATCTTTTTTTCTACCTGGGCCAAGCGTCCCCCTCCCAAAAAGGTGAAAAATGGACCCTCTGGGGTTAGAGATATTTCATCATGAGGATTGAGTGGAGCTCCTAGATTCACTGGAATACTATTTACTGCAACCAGTTGCCTGGAAGTAAGGTCTTTGATCCAATATTGGTTATCGCTGTAAAATATCTCGGCATGTCTGTCCATGATGCCCGGGTGCTCCATTCGGAAATGGCAATTGGGGTGTCTCCCTATCACAACCGGTACCTTCTTATATGACCTCAACGTAGGGCCGAACTGGATTACAAGGGGCACCATGGCCTCCCGGGAACCCCCGGGCTGTGGGCTCGGCGGTGGCTCTCTGGGTGGCGGAGGTGCAGGAGGCTCCGGAACTGGATCGGGCGGGGTCTCATCAGAAGACGGCTCGAATGGCGTGGCCTGATCAACTTCAGGTGTGTCAATAACCTTGTCGGTCTCCTTAGTCAAAAAACTGACTTTAGGTCCCCCCTGGGCGATTGTCAAGACATCACCGTCTTTCAGGAACACCTCCGTTACTCGCTTGCCATTCACGTAAGTACCATTAGCACTGTGGTCGATGAGCTTAAAGCGTTCTCCTTCTCTCACGATCTCCGCATGGTTACGAGACACAATGGCAAGGTCAGGGGGGAAGGTAAGGGTACAGGATGGATTCCTGCCTATGGTAATCTTATCCTCAGAGAATTCTTGGATTTCTCCTTTGAACGGCCCCTGGATATGCACCAACTGGACTACTCTTAACGTCTTTTTCATCCGTTTTCAACAATGGCAAAAAATTGTTGCAGATTTATTGTAGGAGCATACGGTTACGCTTATTTTGGCCATTATAACTCGATATTCGGCCACAATGTCAAGGACTTCATCCCTCCTGTCTGTCACCCCAGAGGGCACAGACCACAAACTGTGCACTTATCCGGTCTGCAAGAGGGCGAAGAACCTCCCTCCAGCGCTCTCCTGTACTCTTGGATAAGGTATTGTTTTCTTATCCCATGGTCAAGAAAATCCCATGGCAAGAACTCTTCCAAATCACGGGACCTGTGGACAAAGAAATCCGGATTCACATCAGCACGCTTTAGGGCCTTCTTCCAGTCCCCACCGTAGCGGTGGACCAGGACGAGTATCCTGCTCACCCTCCTGTCGCCCATAGACAAAAGGCTCTGTATGTAAGCCCATTTGGGTACATCAAAGCTTACCTGGATACCGCCTTCCTTTCCAATCATCTTCTTGAGCCATTTTTGCCTTTCCTTGAGTGTCACGACTTGTTCCAGCGCAAACCACTGAAATGGAGTGAATGGCTTGGGCACAAAGCAATTGATGCTGAGCCTTATCCTGCTCACTTTTCCTCTTGGTGCACCTATCTTTACAAGATTGTGTTTTATTCCCTTTACGAGATCAAGGATTGCCTCTATGTCTTTAAAGGTTTCCGTAGGCAGCCCTATGAGGAAGTAAAGCCTTAGATTTAGGTCTCCCACCTGGGCCACGTAGCTAGCTGCCTGCAATATATGCTCTCTGTTCAACTTCTTATTGATGACTCGCCTCAGCCTCTCTGAGCCAGCCTCAGGAGCGAATGTGACAGTTTTTTGTCCTGCCTGTTTTATTTTTTCCAGCAAATCTATATTAATTGAATCGGCCCGCAGGGAAGATACTGAGAAGGAACACCCTTGGGCCAAGATAAAGTCTTCCATCTCTTCAAGACCAGGGTAGTCAGAAAGGGCAGAGCTTACCAGCCCCCATCTCAGCCCTGGATCAGCGTTTTCTTTAATAAATCGCTTCACCTCGGTTTCTCCATGGAACCTAGGTGGTCTGTAAACAAATCCCGCAGCACAAAATCTGCATCCTCGGCCACAGCCTCGTCCCACTTCCACAAGCTGCATGTCAGAAAACTCACTGTCAGGGCTGCGTACTGGTGAGTAAGCTATTGCAAGCTCATCAGAACGGCACTTGGCTACTTTAACCCTTGTGGCAATCCCTTGTCTCAGGGGCAAAAACTTCTCTATAGTGCCCAAGTCAGAGTAAGACACTTCATAAAACTGCGGAACATATATGGAGGGAATCTTGCGGGCCAGTACTTCCAGAAACTCTTCCTTTGAAGTTTCGACCTCAAGGCAGTCATAAAGCTCTTCAATAAGGCTATCCAACTGAGGCTCAACTTCGCCCACAATAAAGAAATCAAAAAATGGCGAAACAGGTTCAGGGTTCATAAACGTGAGAACCCCTCCTGCTGCCACAAGAGGAAACAGTGATTTACGCTCGCTTGAGATCATTGGCAGGCCTGCCAGTTCTAGTATGGTAAGGATGTTGGGATAATCGTTTTCAAATGATAATGAAAATGCAATGAGGTGAAACTCATTTAACGGGCGTTGGGATTCCAGTGAAAGGAGCGGGCTACGCGTCTGACGGTAGAGGGACATTTCATGACCATCAGGCAAGAAAGCCCGCTCTGCTACGACATGGTCCTTGAGATTGAAAAGGTGGTAGACCCATTGAAAACCTAGGCTTGACATGCCCACGCGGTAGACGTGAGGGTATACAAGGGCCACTCGGAGCCTTCCGCCCCAGTCTTTTTTGACCCAGCCTCTCTCTTTTGCAAGCCTTTCTCGGTAAAGGGAAACAACATGTCTAGGGACCACTTTACTTCCTCAAAGGACTCAGTCTGCTTTCATCCTCAAAAAAGTGGGATAATCCAGGTCGTCCTCAAGAAAATCTTTGCTAAAGCGCGACCTTTTCCTGCGATCCGTTTCCACCTCATCATCAAATAAGGGGGCTTTGCCCTTTCTCTGGAAGGTGGGAGTATCAAGACTCTCGCCATTTACCCTCACCGTCCAGCCTTCTTCAGCTTCCTCCGGGGTAAGATCTCTTATCCTAAGGACTTTATCTCCACCAACATTGTCTATTCCGGTTGCAATTACAGTCACCTGAATTTCATCCTCAAGTGAATCATCAAATACAACTCCCCAGAATATCTCTGCGTCAGGATGCACTTCTTCTTTAATAAGGCTGGAGGCTTCATCAATCTCGTCCAAGGTCATATCTGACGGCCCGGTGATGTTCATGAGAAGTCCCTTGGCTCCGCTGATGGATATGTCTTCCAGTAACGGGCTGCTCACTGCCATCTGGGCGGCCTCCGAGGCCCTGCGTTCTCCCCTGGCCCTGCCAGTGCCCATAACTGCAGTCCCCATCTGCTCCATAACCTTTTTTACGTCCGCGAAGTCAAGGTTGATGAATCCGTCACTCATAATCAGATCCGAGATTCCTTTGACGGCGTGGAGCAGCACCTCATCCGCCCTGGCAATGAGTTCTCTGAATGTGGCAGATCTGGTCCCGATGCTCTTCAACCTCTCATTTGGTATCACTATCAGGGTATCAACTTCTTTCTTTAACGTTTCAATTCCTTCAATTGCCCTGCGCATCCTCTTATCACCCTCAAACTTAAATGGCTTTGTGACAACCGCGACGGTAAGGGCACCACAGGACTTGGACTCGCGGGCCACCACCGGGGAGGCTCCTGTCCCGGTGCCTCCACCCATCCCTGCGGTGATAAACACCATGTCGGCACCTTCCACGGCTTCCCTGATCTGCTCGATACTTTCCTCTGCCGCCAGCTTGCCGATCTCAGGGTCTGCCCCTGCTCCCAGTCCTCTGGTGACCGTGGCCCCGAGTTGAATCCGATAGGGACACGAAGAGCGTTCCAGATCCTGGCTGTCCGTGTTCGCCACAATGAAGTCCACCCCTTGGAGATCAGAGGCAATCATATTGTTTATGGCATTGCCTCCTGCTCCGCCTATGCCAAGGACCTTTATCCTGGCCTGGTACCTCTGCCTTTCCTCCACAAACTCGAATTTCATTTTGTCCCTCCTTTACCGTTAAATTACTTCTTTAAACCACCTTTTCATAGTCCCCATAACCCTATTAAATATGTTTCCGTCCCTTATTCTGAATTTCTTCCCTTTTTTCTGATTCCTGGCGCCATAAAGCACCAAACCTACTGCTGTGGCGTACATGGGTTTGTTAACAATCTCCACAAGCCCGTTTATACCCTTGGGATAGCCAAGGCGCGCCGGGGCATTAAATATCTGCTCTGCAATTTCCGGCACTCCAGGCAGCTCTGCAGATCCCCCTGTAATAACCACCCCGGAGCTAATCTTTTCATCATAACCCGAACGCACAAGATCGCCATGAATAAGAGAAAATATCTCTTCAACCCGGGGTTCAAGGATCTCTCCCAGGATCTGTCGGGACAGTACCCGGGGAGGCCTCTCTCCCACTGCGGGCACTTCTATGGTCTCATCTTTTCCTATGAGGCTGCATAGGGCACAGCCATATTTCATCTTTATCTTTTCAGCTTCGGCCTTTGGAGTCCTCAATCCCACGGCGATGTCATATGTGAGATTATCACCTCCCAAGGCAAGCACTGATGTATGCTTGATGCTTCCCTTGGAAAAAACGGCCATGTCCGTGGTGCCCCCGCCGAAATCCAGAAGCGCCACACCAAGATTCCTCTCTTCTCTGTTAAGCACGGCTTCCGATGAGGCGATGGATTCCAGCACTATGTCACATACGTCCAAGCCCGCCCTGTTGGCACACTTGATAATATTCTGAGCTGAGGTCACTGCCCCTGTTACTATATGCACTTTTGCTTCCAGCCTTACACCTGACATCCCTAAAGGATCCATTATCCCGTCCTGATCATCCACAATGAACTCCTGGACCAGGGTGTGGATAACCTCCCTGTCCATTGGGATGGCAACAGCACTGGCAGCCTCTATCACTCTATCGATATCCTTTTGTGTCACTTCTTTATCTTTGAGAGCAATGACACCATGACTGTTAAAACCCTTTATGTGGCCTCCAGCAATCCCCGCATAAACAGAGCCTATTTCACACCCAGCCATAGTCTCTGCTTCTTCCACTGCCTCTTTGATGGAATTGACCGTGTGCTCAATATTAATCACTACTCCCTTGCGCAGACCCTCGGAGGGATGGGTACCCATTCCGATAATTTCCACCCCGTCAGGCCTTGCTTCTGCCACCACCGCACATATCTTGGTGGTACCTATGTCAAGCCCTACAATGATTTCTCCGGCCATTATCCTCCTCCCCACCTAATCCTGAGCTATGCGCTCATGCTATCCTTCCCCGCCCGTTAGATACCCGGACCTAAAAGAGACAACTGCGCCTCCTGCATACTGAAGGTCAATCCTATTTGCTTCGCGAATTTTACCTGTCTTCCTCAGGTGCTTTACTAGCTTGTAGAGCTTAGCAAGCTGTATTTTGAGGCCAGGCAGACCCATTTGTATTTCAGCCGGTATGCCTTTGAAATACACGGAAAAATGACGGGTGTTGTCTATATGGATCTCAGAGAGGTTAACAAAACTTATCGGCCCCCCTTTCTGGGTTTTCAAGATCTGTATGAAAGAAGCCACCTCTCTCAGTTGCTCGCCGGCCTCTGATCCTAGATCCGCCAGTCCTGTCACCACTGGGAAGTCTACTGGTTCACCGGGATCCACTTCTTTGAAGATTTCCCCCCATTTGTTCATGTAATAGAGCTTTTCTGCCCTCACAATTGCGCAAGGCTCTTCCCTGATCACTGATATATGCAGCGTATCGGGCAGCATCCTCTCCACTCTAGCAGATCGAATCCAGGGATCCTTCTCCAATCTTGTCCTTATTTGATTCAACTTCAAGGCAACCAAGTTCTGTCCTCTTCGCAAACCGCAAAGTCCTATTATTCTTTCTTGCTCATGTTTATCTGCCCCGGTGATTATCAGATGCTTGAGTGCAAAAAACGAGCTTGTGGTGACAAACTGATAACAATAAGTGAGTATTGCACTTACTGTTACCACCACCGCCATAAGGACGGTAAACCTCAGGACCGCTGAACCAAGTACTCTTGCACCCCACGCCCATGGCCGGGTCTTCCTTCTTCGCTTTACACGTTGCCTTGCGATCGTGTTCTTTTTCCGGGACTTCTTGGATTTCAACCCAACACCTTGATTTCAAGCTCAAGGGTTATGCCAAACTCTTCCTTGACCTTCTCCTTTGCCAGTTTGACCAGCGCAAGGAAGTCTGCTGCCTTTGCCCGGCCAGTGTTAACAATAAAGTTGGCATGCTTAGGGGAGATCATTGCCCCCCCGATGCTTGTACCTTTAAGCCCTACGGCCTCTATCATTCTGCCTGCATAATCCCCGGGTGGATTTTTGAACACAGAGCCAAGGCTGGGAAGGTCCAGGGGCTGACGGTCTTTTTTCTCTATCAAGTATTGAACAATTCTCTCCCTCACCTTCTCACTGTCATCTTCATTCACAGCCAGTAACGCCCTGGTAATAATTGCTCCATCGGGAATATTCAAAGATCTGTAGCCAAATTCCAGACCCTCTCTGTCCATAACAACAAGGTCTCCCGTCTCGGTCACGAATTCCACAGCAACAATGTTTTCTCCAATCTGGCCTCCGAAGGCCCCGGCATTGCCCCGCACTGCTCCTCCCACTTTACCCGGTATCCCTGCCAGAAACTCCAGCCCTCCAAGTCCCATGTTTCTGCAGGTGAGCAGCAAATCAAATAAAGACACCCCTGCGCCAACCCACAGCCCCGCAGGCGGCTCGTCCACCCTTTGTATGTTTTCAAATTCACCTGTCAAAAAAAGCACTACTGCATCCAGCCCCTCATCCTTTACAAGGACATTGCTTGCTCCTCCAAGGACAAGGCAGCTAATGGACTGGCCTTGCGAAAACTCTACGAGGTTTCGCAGCGAATCCATGCTATCCACTTCGCACAATGCCTCCACTTTTCCACCTGCCTTAAAGGTACCTTTCTGACCCAGGGGATAATCAAAATGGACCCGTCCCTTAGCTAAGTGTTTTATCTCTTTTGTTTGTTCGGGTCTCATTGCTGTTAACTGCTGCGTAGTGCTTCAAGGAGGCGCTCCCCCACCTTGTAGACATCACCAGCACCCATTGTTATCACCATGTCCCCTTCCCTGACCATTTCCATTAACCTGGCCAGGGCCTCTTCATGCCCTGTAACTGTTGTCACATCCTTGTGCCCGTGCTCCTTGATCCCCTTTGCAATCCAATGGGCGTCCACTCCGTGAATGGGGTCCTCTCCTGCCGGGTAAATGGGCATAACCATGAGAGCGTCAGCCTGATTAAAGCTAACCACAAACCTCTCATAGAGGTCCCTTGTCCTGGAGTAGCGATGGGGCTGAAAAAGTACGACCAATCTCTTGTCGGGCCAGCATTCTTTGGCCGTATTTAATGTCGCCTGTATCTCGGTAGGGTGATGCCCGTAGTCATCCACCACCATAACCCCCTTTTCATGCCCCTTTATCTGCAGGCGCCTGCCGAGGCCTCCCAGGTCCTTGAGCCCTTCTTTAATGAGCTTTATATCCAGGCCTAGTTCCAGACCCACCGCGATGGCCGCCAGGGCATTAAGCACATTGTGCTCCCCAGGCATCCCTACCTCCACGCGACCAAGAGGTTTGTTTTGAAAGACCACTTCAAACTCTGACCCGTAGCCTGCCCTGACCAGCTCCGTTGCTCTGAGATCTGCCTGAGAAGACAGGCCATAAGACAGATATCTTTTTCTTATTTGGGGCACGATGCCCTGGATTTCTTCACAGTCAAAACAGATTATGCAGCTACCGTAGAAAGGCACCTTGTTCATGAACTGAACAAATGTCTTTCGCAAAGCATCCATGTCTCCATAGTGATCCATATGCTCACGGTCTATGTTGGTGACCACCACAATTGTGGGTGAAAGGGCCAGAAAAGATCCGTCACTTTCATCGGCTTCTGCAACAAGGAAATCCCCTTCTCCCAGCTTTGCATTTGACCCTCCCCATATATCCAACCTGCCCCCGATTACCACTGTTGGATCCAGTCCTCCGCGGGTCAGGATGGAAGCAACCATGGATGTAGTAGTGGTCTTGCCGTGAGCTCCTGCTATGGCCACACCATATTTTAGCCTCATCAACTCAGCCAGCATTTCGGCCCTTGGGATTACGGGAATTGCCTTGTCCCTTGCGTACTCAATCTCAGGATTAGACTCCCGAACCGCCGAAGAATAGACCACCACATCAGCATCGCTTACATTTTCTCCTCTGTGGCCGCAGTATACCTTGGCCCCCATGCTACTGAGCCTTCTGGTTACAGCTGTTTCTCTGAGGTCAGAACCGCTCACCTGGTACCCCAAGTTTATCAACAGTTCGGCGATACCACTCATTCCTATCCCGCCGATGCCCACAAAATGGATATGTTTTATCTTTCCGAATCTCTTCACTACGCAGCCAACTCCAATAATTGTTCTGCAATGACACGTGCTGCATCAGGCCTGGCAATGCCTTTTACAGCCTCTGTGTACTTCAAGAACTCGCTATCCTCCATTGCCTTTTCCACAAGGCCCGCCAGCCGCAAGCCATTTAAATCCTTCTCCAGAACAGACACCGCACCCCCGGTATCGGCAAGGGCCTGAGCATTGAAATCCTGGTGGCGGTTTGCAGCAAATGGATATGGTATGAGAATGGCCGGCTTGCGCAGAGCGGCCAGTTCAAAAATGGTAGATGCTCCAGCCCTGCATATAACCAGTTGAGCCCGGCAGTAGGCACCTGCCATGTCTTCTATAAAAGGCACCACTTCACCATCAAGCCCCCTGGCTCTGTAATCTTCCACAGTTCTCTTAAAATCTCCCTGTCCTGTCTGGTGTATGACTCTCAGGCGTATCCCTTTTGCCTTCAAGTGATCCAAAGCCTCCACAAAGGCCTTGTTAATGGCCATTGCCCCTTGACTTCCGCCCATTACAAGGATTGTAAATTCCCCATTGTGAGTCTTGGCTGACCCATGGACCTCCAGCACCTCCGGACGAATGGGTGTGCCTGTGACAACAGCATCGGGCCTTCCCAGCAATTCCCTCGACTGCTCAAATGAGATGAATACCTTGGTGACAACCTTGGCTAGCATCCGGTTCGTGAAACCCGGTATGGTATTTTGCTCATGGATAGCTGTCGGGATTCCCTTTAACCTTGCCGCTAAACAGACAGGGCCGGCAGAATACCCCCCAACCCCAAAGACAATGTCGGGCCCAAAGGCCTTTATGTGCGCCATGGACTGAACAACACTCTTTGGGAGCTTAAAAAGAACAGACAGAATCTTTTTCCACCCTCTCCCCTTCATTCCTTCCACATCCACCGCTGCAAGCTCATACCCATATTTTGCGATTATTTCCGCCCCCCGTCCTCGCCTTCCCACTATAAACAGCGCCTTGCAGTGTCCGGATAGCCTTTCGATCTCCCTCACCACTGAAATGGCCGGGAACAAATGACCGCCGGTCCCTCCCCCGGCAACGATTATTGCTATTTCCCGTTTTATCATTTCGCACGATCAATATGGATCGTTTAGCTTGTTTGTCTGTGTCAGGGCCTCAGCCCTCATAATTCCTTAACAACTGGCCCGTGTCTTATTTTAGCTCTGCTGTGAAGCGATATTTAAGAGCACACCTATAGCCAGCAATGTCACCACCATTGATGATCCGCCATAGCTCAACAGTGGCAGCGTAAGCCCCTTTGTGGGCAGCAGCCCCAGCACTACAGCCATGTTCACAAGCACCTGCATCCCAAACAACGCTGTGAGCCCAAACCCAAGATAGGTGCTGTATAAATCCCTTGCTGAAAGGGAAATCTGGATACCCCTTACAACAATAAATCCAAAGACCGCCACCACGCCACATACACCAATAAACCCTAGTTCCTCTCCAATTATCGAAAAAACAAAGTCTGTATGGGGCTCTGGCAGGTAAAAGAGCTTCTGTTTGCTTGCCCCGATACCAACGCCCAACAGACCCCCTGATCCAAAGGCAAAAAAAGAATGAATTATCTGGAAGCCAACCCCCGTGGGATCTTTCCACGGGTTTAAGAATGCCCACCACCGTCTCAACCGGTAATCAGCGTGCGTAACTAGCACGTACAAAAAAGGCAGTGCACCAAGCACAAGGCCCAGTAGATAATGAAACCTACACCCACCAATGAACAGCATTATGAATACCCATGCTGCCAGAATTACGGCTGTTCCCAGATCGGGCTGCATCACCAACAACCCCGTCACCAGACCTGCAACCACCAGATGGGGGAAAAGCCCTTTCCAAAATGAGGCCATCTGAGAACCTTTCTTGGCCATTGAATAGGCCATATAAACTGCAAGGGCAAACTTGGCAAACTCTGCGGGTTGAACAGTGATGGGCCCCATTTTCAACCAGCGATATGCCCCTCCAACCCTTTTACCCAATCCTGGTACAAACACGGCTAAAAGTAATCCCAAACTTAGTACCAGTATTGGATATACAAGCTTTCGATAGGTGTTTACCGGCACATATCTGGCCACAAGCATGACCAGGAGTCCCAAAAGGCAGAACACCGCCTGCCTTTTCAGGTAGTAGTTGCTGTCTCCTATTCGATAAGCTGCAATATGAGAGCTTGCGCTATAGACCATGAGCAGACTAAAACCCAAGAGCAGCAGTACCGCTACTACGAGAGGGTAGTCATAGCCCATGCCGGTCGCCTTGGCCTTACCCATTGCTGATTGACCTCACAGCCTCCTTAAAAGTCTCTCCCCTTTCCTCATAATTGGAAAACATGTCGAAACTTGAACACGCTGGGGACAGAAGTACTACATCGCCAGGCTGCGCCTTTTCATATGCCTTGCTCACCGCTTCTTCCATTCCCCCTGCTCGACAGCAGGGCACCACACTGCCCAATTCCTCCTCCATTAGCTGTGCAGCCTCACCAATCAAGACAACTGCTTTTACGCGCCCTTTGGCTACTCTCGCCAATGTGCCGTATGGGGCTCCTTTATGCCGCCCCCCTGCGATAAGCACAATGGGGCAGTCAAAACTCTCCACTGCCCTGATGGCTGCGTCTATATTCGTAGCTTTTGAATCATTGTAAAACATGACACCATTGACCGTGGCTACATACTCTAACCGGTGAGGGAGAGGCTTAAACTCAGGGACTGCGGCACTTATCTGCTGTGGCTCAATACCCAGACATGAGCATGTAAGTACCACGGCCAGAAGGTTTTCCTGGTTATGGGTGCCCACCAGTTTGTATTCTTTCAGAGATATTGCCCCATTGGAGCCATGATGAAAGACCGCGTTCCCACCTGATATATAGGCATCTCTGCCTTTCTTCTTTTTTAATCCATAACGGTAGACCTGTGTGCCACTGCACAGCTCAACACAGGACACTATGGCATCATCATCACAAAGCACCGCCTGATGTGTTTTATCTTGATTTTGAAAGATACGTAATTTTGCTTGAATATATTCACCAAACCCTCTGTAACGATCCAGGTGATCTCTTGCGATGTTTAGTAACACAGCTACCTGGGGACAAAAGGTATCGGCTGTATCCAGTTGAAAGCTGCTCACCTCTACCACCACCACATCTGCCTGCTCATCACCAGCCAGATAGGCTGACAGGGGCCTGCCTATGTTCCCTCCCACAAAGGCCTTCACGTTTGCGCTATCAAGTGCTTGACCTATCATTGAGCTCACCGTGCTTTTGCCATTTGTGCCGGTAACCGCCACAATCGAGGTTTGAATAAATCTTGAAGCAAACTCCAATTCCCCTGTCACCAAAATACCCTTTTCTTTCGCAACTGTGAGCAGCTCCATGTCATGGGGTATCCCTGGGCTTATGAGAATCACTTCTGCGGCCATCAATGTCTCTGGCCTATGGCCGCCAGTCTCAAGGGTTATCCCCATTTCTATCAAATCCTTTGTCCAGGTCGGGTCCAGCTTATCTAAGGACTTTGCCTCACTCACAATGACATCTGCACCTGATGAGTTTAGCCACTTTGCCGCCCAGTACCCTGAAACTCCAAGACCCATTACAACCACTGTTGTGCCTTGTATCTTCGCGGTCTTTGTCATCTCAGTTTCAGTGTACTCATGGCCACAAGGGCCAGAATTATCGCTATTATCCAAAAGCGCACTATTATCTTTGGCTCTGCCCATCCTTTTAGTTCAAAATGATGGTGGATAGGCGCCATCTTGAATATTCGCTGCCCTCCTGTGAGCTTGAAATAGCCCACCTGGAATATGACAGAGAGTGCCTCAAACACGAATAGTCCTCCAACAATGGCCAGGATAATCTCCTGCTTTGTGATAACAGATATGGCCCCGAGCGTTGCACCTAGGGACAGGGACCCCACATCGCCCATAAATACTTCAGCAGGATAAGAATTGAACCAGAGAAACCCCAGCCCAGCCCCCACGATGGCCCCGCAGATCACTGCGGTTTCACCCGCACCAGGCACATATGGAATTTGAAGGTATCTAGCTATCTTCACATGCCCTGCCAGATAAGCGAAGACGAGGTAACAGCCGAAAGCTATAGTGAGCGGACCTATGGCCAGTCCATCCAGCCCGTCAGTGAGGTTAACTGCATTTGATGCTCCAACCACTATAAAGACTGTCAGCACCACATAGGCCAAGCCCAGGTTAGGATGAAGTTGCTTAAAGAAGGGGACATTCAGGCGCTCAGTGAACCCTGGATAAAGGTACAGGGCCATCGCAAAGATCAAGGCACAGATCAATTGAAGTGCAAACTTAACTTTCCCGCTCAGTCCTTTGTTGCTCTTCCTCTTTATCTTCAGGTAATCATCCAGGAAACCGATACCGCCAAAACTTGCGGTCACAAATACCAGCAGCCACACATAAATATTACAAGGATCCGCCCAAAGCAAGGCTGCCACAAGGACTGCAGGCAGTATCAAGCACCCGCCCATGGTGGGAGTGCCTTCTTTGGATTTGTGGTTTGGAGGCCCTTCTTCCCTGATGTATTGGGAGATCTGAAGCTGGCGAAGCTTTGATATGGCCCACCCGCCAAACATGAAACAAATGAGCAAAGAGGTAAGGGTGGCCAAGATGGTCCTAAACGTGATGTACCTAAAAACATTCAGGACAGAAAAATATGTGTGAAGTGAGTATATGAGCTTGAACAGCACCTTTTTGCTCCCAAAAAACCTGTAAGCCCAGCTACGCGCCAGGACTTGCTTCCTTCTTTAATATCTTTCGCTCAATGCTTCATTTTTTCTGTTTCTTGCACAATAAGCTCTCTTACCTTATCCAGCCCTATCTTGCGGGACGCCTTAAGGAGGATCAGGTCCTGGGGCTGCAGCGCCCTGCCAATGATATCAGCCATGTCCTCTGCGCTTTCAGCTACCTCAATAGCTTCAGCTCCCAGCCCGGCCTCTCTTGCCCCTTCCACCATCTGAGGAGCAAATTCTCCAACGACAACAAATAACTTAGGTTCAAGGGATGCAACCCACTTTCCTGCCCTCATGTGGGCCTCTTCAGCTTCCTCGCCCAGCTCTAGCATGTCTCCCAGCCCTATGATCAATCGCTTCTTCCCTGCTGCAAGGCTCTGTGCGGATTTTAAGGCTGCTTTCAGGGAAATCGGGTTGGCATTGTAAGTGTCATCAATAAGCGTAATACCCGAAGGCAAGTCTACCAGCTCAAACCGACCCTTTAGGCCGCTAAAATCTCCCAGCCCTTGGGCCACTTCCTCTAAATCATGCCCCAGGCTTATGCACAAACCTGCTGCAGCCAGCCCATTCATAATGTTGTGAATTCCTGTTACCTTAAAATTTACCGAGGCCCTTTTCTCCTTATATACAATGGTAAACCTGGCACCATCCGTTGAGCATGGATTGATCTCCTCTGCCCTGAGGTGGTTATCTGAGCTTATGCCAAAGCTCAGGATCTCTCTGCCATACTGGGCGGCCATACTCTTCAGCATCTCATTATCACCATTTATGATAAGTGGCGCCTCTTTCTTCATCTGCTGGGCCATTTCAAGTTTTGCGCGGGCTACCCCGAGGAGACTGCCAAGGCCCTCCAAATGCGCTTTTCCAACCTCCGTTATGACTCCTGCATCAGGATCAGCAATCTGAGTGAGCCTGGCAATCTCCCCGGGCCGATTCATCCCCATCTCCACCACGGCCCGGCTGTGACGCTCTTCGAGCCGCAAAAGCGTCAGAGGCAGC
>JALVSJ010000098.1 GCA_027024445.1 Desulfobacterales bacterium | reverse complement strand
CTGATGGCCGCCAATGTGTCTGCAGTTTCTCCTGACTGGCTTAATGCCAGGATGAAGGTGTTGGGGGGAAAGTTGAGTTTGCGGTAGCGGAATTCTGAGGCAAGCTCCACCTCGACATCAATTTCCGTGAGTCTTTCAAACACGTACCTGCCAACGCATCCTGCATAGTATGAGGTGCCACAGCCCACAATAACCAAGTGCCGGCACTCTTTTAGCTTATCCCATACCGGAACGATTCCCCCTAGCTTGGGCACCCCTTCTCCCAGGTCTATCCTCCCCCGCATGGCATTCCTGATTGTCTCAGGCTGCTCGTAAATCTCCTTAAGCATGTAATGGGGGAAGCCGTTCAACTCTGCGTCTTCCGCCGTCCATTCAACCCGCTCAGTGTCGCGCTGCACGGTGCGGGCCTGAGCCGTTGATATGCTAAACTCGTCCCTGGTAAGAACCGCCAATTCATTGTCTTCCATATGTACTATCTTGTCTGTGTACCGGACCATGGCAGAGACATCGGACGCAGCAAAGTGCCCCTCCTCGCCAATCCCGATAATCAAGGGGCTTCCCCTCCGAGCCACAACAATTTGATCAGGCACATTCTTGTGGAGGATCGCCATACCAAAGGTGCCCTCTACCTGCGCCATGGTCTTGCGCACTGCCTCGGCCAAGTCACCGTCAAAGTTAAGGGCTATGAGGTGGGCGAGGACTTCAGTGTCCGTATCTGAGCTAAATGTGATCCCGTCCTTTTCTAGTTTTCGTTTTATGGTATGAAAGTTTTCGATAATGCCGTTGTGGATCACAAATACCTTTTCTTCTGAATCAGTGTGGGGATGGGCGTTTTTCTCTGATGGCTCGCCATGGGTTGCCCATCTGGTATGGGCTATTCCGGTGGTTCCCGGGAGGGTAACATTGTGGAGTTTTCTTTCCAGTTCTTCGATTTTTCCTACGGACCTATACCGAACGACCTGCGTGCCTCGTTGTACGGCGATTCCTGCCGAGTCATACCCCCGGTACTCAAGTTGTTTCAGCCCATTAAGAAGAATTGGCTTTGCTTGTCTTGTGCCCACGTAACATACTATGCCACACATGGCAGGCTCCCTGTGAATGGAATGATGGAATAATGGAATAATGGGCCTGGAGAAAAACCCTTTTCTGTTACTGCTAAATCGGAATTCCTGGTTAATTTATAAATACCAAATGGTATGTTTCAAATTTAATAAATCTTTGCAACATTAATTTGAAGCCTAATATACAATGCCTAAAGGCTGATGGATCAAACCAAGCCCTGGTCAATCATGGCATCTACCACTTTGACAAAGCCTGCAATATTTGCGCCAACAAGATAATTTCCAGGCTTACCGTATTCTTCTGCCGTATCCAGACAGGTCTTATGGATGTTTTTCATGATGGTTTGCAGCCTGTAATCAACCTCTTCTCGAGGCCAGTTCAATCGCATACTGTTCTGGGCCATTTCCAGCCCTGAAACCGCTACGCCTCCTGCATTGGCGGCCTTTCCGGGTGCGTAGAGGATCTTATTTTCCAAGAAGATATCTATGGCATCGAGGGTTGACGGCATATTGGCACCCTCACACACGAGATGGACTCCATTGTTGATCAGGTTCTGAGCATCCCTTCCATTAATTTCATTCTCTGTTGCACATGGAAAGGCACAGTCCGCTCTATGGTCCCAAAGGGGGTTATGGTCTGCGGTCGAATCAGCATCGGTATAGACCGCATCCTTGTATTCCTCCGCATATTCCCTTATCCTCCCTCGGCGGATGTTCTTCAGCCTCTTAATGAACGCAAGTTTCTTGGTATCGATGCCTGCTTCATCATAGATGTAGCCTGAAGAATCTGACATGGTTACCACCTTGGCACCCCGCTCAATTAGTTTTTCGACCGTATGTTGCGCCACATTTCCTGCACCGGAAACAAGGCAGACCTTTCCCTTCAGCTCTTCACCTCTTGTCTTAAGCATTTCAGCAGCAAAATACACGCATCCGTAACCTGTCGCCTCCGGCCTAATCAGACTACCTCCCCAGTTCAGGCCCTTACCAGTCAGCACCCCAGTGAATTCATTCTTCAATTTCTTGTACATACCGAACAGAAAACCGATCTCTCTCGCACCAACTCCAATATCACCTGCTGGCACGTCTGTGTCTGGTCCGATATGTCGG
>JALVSJ010000097.1 GCA_027024445.1 Desulfobacterales bacterium | reverse complement strand
CGGCCAATCTACTGAATCCGTGCGTGCCGTGGTACCACAATTTGGGCTGGGCGATGGCAACGGGCGGGGTCAGCGGCGGGATTGCCGGAGGCGCAGGGTATGGAGTGAGGCAATGGTGGGCGACGCGAGTAGGATCTGTTCCACCCTCCGGCTATGTTGAATATTCTCCGCTAGATGATATTGGACGTCCGACAGGCGCACGAGGGTTAATCACGAGGGAAATGCTTAACACCGGGACCCGTACCAATCCCAGGATTCGCCCGCCAGGTTTTCAGGGTGGTGCCGCAGGTCATACCAGAGCTCATTTGATAGCCAGGATGCTTGGGGACTCTGGAGATGTTCATGAGAATCTTGTAACCCTTCTGAGATACGCGAACTCACCTGTTATGAGGGATTTCGAGTTTCAGGTCTACAATGCTGTTACGAGTGGAGAGAGCATTTTCTACCGAGTTACTCCGATGTATCAAGGTGGAGGCAGTATGCCTATTGGCGTTACAATTGAAGCAATAGGGGACAGAGGCTTCCGTCTGTTTGTCACGATCCTCAACCGGTAGCTAGGGAGGAAGGGATGACGCTTGAGTCTTTGTGCAAGGTGATGCCTCCTCCCCCGGTGCCCATCGAGACCGGGGGGATAGAGGAGTGGTTGGTGGTTGAAGAGGCTGTGGGGATATCGTTGCCCAATGACTATAAGCAGTACATACGGGTGTTTGGTACCGGCTGTATCGGGGGATTCTTGTGGCCACTCAACCCGTTTTCAGAGAATGATAATCTGAATTTGCTCAAGGGAATGGTCGCGATCTTGGGTGCATTGAGGTCACTTAAAGATAAATGGGGTGATAGGCAATGTCCGTATCCGCTGTACCCGGAACCTGGGGGGTTGTTACCTTGGGGGGTGACTGACAATGGGGATGTGCTGTTCTGGCTTACAGAAGGATGTTCAGATGAATGGTCAGTGGTTATAAATGAAGCAAGGGCGCCTGTATATGAGGAGTATGAAGAGAGTATAACAGGCTTCTTGACAAAGTTGGTATTAAGGGAGATTGTCAGTGAGATAATTCCGCCTGGCTTTCTTGATAGAGATGCTTTGTTTGTGTCGAGAAAATAAGCGAACGTCGCTGCAGCGAATACGGCGTGGGGCTGATGTGGCTGTTGAGGTAGCTGCAGCCGGGACATCGAGGGAGTCGGTGATGTGGTTGAGCCATGGCGCGGCTAACCAGCGCTTCCAGCCGACAGCACCTTCGCTCGCTTCGCTTGCTCCGGCGCTGCGGCTGAAGCGCGAACCGTTAGCCGCGCCAACAGCGGCGAAGGAGGTTTTCGAGATGTACACTCATCGTTGGCTTCTTGCTGGCCTATCCGTTCTCATTGGAGTGGCCTGTCTATCGGTCCTGGTACTGACGTTGGGGTTCGAGGAGGTGCAAGCGCAGACAGTACCTTCTTTCGGCCCCCGACCCTCGTCGTTGCAGGCTAACGAACGAGACAATGATGCTCATTGCGGCTCATCCAGGTCCAGGGCTGGCCGGGTTCGGCCCTCTTTGCGCTTGCAGGTATCGAGTGTGCTCACCTACTACCTGGACGACGATGCCTTCACGGTTCATCTCCATCATCCGGGGGACAACGCTTGGGTCTCGGGATGCTTCGAGGCCCGAACGGAGGCCGAGACGGTAGCGGTGGTATTCCGCACAACCAATGGCAGTGACTGTCCCATTCTGAAGCGAATGGGAGGAGACGGTTGCTCGGGCCAGAATCTGTGGGGCGACACTTCCGACACGCTGGTCGACGGGGGGTACTATTGCACTGGTGAGGAAGAGGCGTGCCAGGCGGTTGCGGCGGAGGCTGAGTACTTGCCCCTGGGGCATAATCTGCCCATTTCGGGGGAGGTGGAGGTGCGGGGTGGCTTCCAACTGGGCTATGATTGTACTTGGGGTGGTGAAGCAACAGTATATGACATCCACCTGGTCTACTATGGTGTGCCGCCGGTGCTGCCGGCTGATCAGACCAATGCTCCCTGCGACTGTCCGATAGGCTGCACGAACCAGACCCAACACTGGGTGGGAGGGCCGATCAACACCCGCACCGGCAATTATCACTACAGCCGTGAAGACCTCTCCATCGCGGCGTTGGGCGGGCCGCTGGTGTTCGAGCGGAGTTACAACAGCCTGGAGAGGGGCCTGTAC
>JALVSJ010000096.1 GCA_027024445.1 Desulfobacterales bacterium | reverse complement strand
TATTATCTGCTCACCATTATCGACTATTTTTCCCGCTATGTCGTGGCATGGTCTATTGTAAAGACGGTAAGCCAGAGGGAGGTCAAAGACCTTTTGGTCATAGCGTACTTATCTCAGGGTATTGAGGGGTTAGAGCAAAAGCCCTTGGTTCGCCTGGACATGGGCTCTGCCAATATGGCCCATGGTACCAGCCTGCCTGCCCTGCGGAGTCAGGCAGGGAGGCTAATTAGAGACCTGGAGATGGTCATCTCTCCTTCGAGGGTAAGCAGACCAACAGACAACGGGCGCCAAGAGCGATGGTACAGAACAGTAAAGCAGGAAGAGATTTACTGTTACCCGACATACCCATCGGTGGAGATAGCACGACAGTCTCTGGCCCGTTACATAGAGGAGTATAATGAGAGAAGGCCCCACCAGGCCTTGTGGAATTATACCCCGGGATATGTACACAGGCTGGGCAACAAGACCAAGTTGCTCCACCGGCACAGGGAAATGATCCAGATTGTCAAAGAACACAGAGTTAATGAAAATAGGGCATTAATGGCAATGGCCTAAGGGGTGTTTAAACTAACACCTTTTTTCCATTGATTTGTCTGAAACAGTACAAGAGGTAATCCAAATTACGATTGTTTCTCAATTTTATATAGTGCGTGTGTGATGAGCGACAATTAGAAATCCCGTCTGACGACAATTAAAATTCCCGGTTAAGTAGAGGGTACTGATAGACTATCCAAGCATCTTATTTAGGGGGGCTTGGATGGTCAGTGATAAGCAAGTAAGGAGGCTGTTTAAACTGCTGGGGATGGGAAAGACATTGAGAGTTGCTGCAGCCAGGGCTGACATGGATGAGAAAACCGCCAGAAGGTCCAGGAAGCTGGCAAAGCTACCCAGTGAGGTCAAAGTGAGCCATACATGGAGGACGAGGCCAGATCCATTTGCTGAAGTATGGGAGGAGGTAAAGAGCAAGCTAGAGATCAACCCTGGGCTTGAAGCAAAGACATTGTTTGAATACTTACAGAGGAAGTATCCAGGCCGATTTGCCGATGGTCAGCTACGGACGTTGCAGCGAAGGGTGAAGCAATGGAGGGCTCTTTATGGGCCACCTAAGGAGGTGTATTTTTCACAGGTCCATAAACCAGGGCGATTGTGCGAGTCAGACTTTACCCATATGGGGTCTGTGGGGGTTACGATCCAGGGCCAACCCTTTGACCATCTGCTGTATCATTTTGTACTGACCTACTCTAACTGGGAGGCCGGAAGCGTGTGTTATTCTGAGAGCTTTGAAAGCCTCAGCGAAGGGCTGCAGAATGCGCTATGGAAACTGGGAGGAGTGCCTCGGGCACATAAGACCGATAAGCTCAGTGCTGCGGTGCAGAAGCTAGGCCAAGCTGAGGAGTTTACAGCCAGGTACAAGGGGCTTATGAACCATTATGGAATGGAGGCTCAAAAAGCCAATACAGCGAAGCCACAGGAAAATGGAGATATTGAGCAGCGCCACTATCGATTCAAGGAGGCCATAGACCAGGCCCTAATGCTGAGGGGTAGCAGGGATTTCTCCAGTAGGGCAAGTTATGAGAGGTTTTTAGACAAGGTCTTTGACCAGCTTAATGGTGGGCGTCAAGACCGCCTGGCAGAGGAGCTGAAGGTCTTAAGACCATTGCCCGGGAGGCGACTTGAGAGCTTTAAACGCCTTAAGGTAAGGGTTAGCCGTGGTAGCACGATACGGGTTTACAACAATACGTACTCGGTAGACAGCCGGCTCATAGGGGAGAAGGTGGAGGTACGGGTGTACGCTGAGCACATTGAGCTGTGGTATGGACAGAAGCGTATTGAGATTATACCGAGGCTGCGGGGAGATGGAAAGCACCGTATTCAATATCGACATATCATTGACTGGCTGGTGAGAAAACCAGGGGCCTTTGACAACTATCGCTACAGGGAAGATTTGTTTCCAACCCATAGGTTTCGTATGGCATGGGATTGGCTGAAGCGACATTGTTCAGGGCGAGCCAGTAAGGAATACTTGAAGATCTTACATCTGGCGGCAAGAGAAAGTGAAGCGGAGGTAGACGGTGCGCTAAGGGTACTGATTGATGAAGGCCAGGGGATCAGTTTTGAGGCGGTAGAGGCGATGATCTCGGCCCATGCCCCTACTAGCTCCCCTACTGATATCACAGTGGAGGAAGTGGATCTGTCCGTTTACGATCTCTTGCTGAATATTGAAGAGGCTACACATGCTACGTGCTGAAGAGGTAAAAGATTACCTCAAGGACTCATTGAGTCAGTTGCGGCTGCCCACAGTGAAGGCCTGTTATGTGGAGCAAGCCCACAGGGCTAGAAAGGAGTCCCTGTCCTATGAGCAGTATTTCGCTGAGCTGGTGGAGCTGGAATGTGAGGAGCGGTTTAACAGGCGAGTGCAGAGATTTTTGAAGGAATCGACACTACCACTAGAAAAGGATCTCAAAAGTTTTGATATGAAGCGTTTGCCTTCAAAGGTGGTGGCCAATGTCAATGCCCTATTAGATGGGTCTTTTTTGGACCGGGCAGAAAATGTACTTGCCTTTGGAAACCCTGGAAGTGGTAAGACGCATCTGTTGTGTGCCATAGGGCAGGAACTGATCTACAAGGGCCACAGGGTACGTTTTATGCCCTGCAGTCTGCTGGTCCAACAACTCCTCCTTGCAAAGCAGAATTTAAGGCTTCCCCAGGTTCTTAAAAAACTGTCAAAGTATGATGCCATCATAATCGATGATATCGGCTACGTGGAACAAAACAGAGAAGAGATGGAGGTGCTCTTTATCCTGCTCGCAGACCGTTACGAGAGGGGCAGTGTAATGATTAGTAGCAATTTGCCTTTTTCCAAGTGGGATCGGATCTTTAAGGACCACATGACTACTGCTGCTGCCATAGACAGGGTGGTCCATCACAGCATCATCCTTGAAATGAATTTACCCAGCTACAGGTTAGAACAATCAAAGAGGTCTAAGAAACAATAGAAGGCGGAATATATGACAAGATATACTCATAGAGAAAAACGGGAATTTTAATTGTCGCCAACAGGGAAAAATGCTTGACGTTGATCACGTGTGAAAAGATTTTAGAAAAGGTGGAATAAGAAGTCTGCAAAGTGGGAGAATTTGATAATGGGGAAGTGCTACCGACGAGACCTTAATGTCTTGGTGTTAACAACATGTTTCCCTTTGTCAGAGGAAGACATCTCGGGAATATTTCTGAGCTCACTTTATAAGGCGATAGCAGAGCAACAAGGAGTTACCGTGACAGTTTTAGCGGCTGACCACCCAGGTGGGAGTAAGAAATATGATGAGAGGCTTAGTGTCTTTGGCATTAGGGTGATTAGGTATAGGTATTTTTTCAAGAAATATCAGCGCCTCTTGTACGGTGACGCGGCTCTTTCGAATATAAAAAAGAATAAAGCTTTAGTGCTGTTGGCTCCATTAGTATTCTTGTCTTTGTTGGTTTATACACTATACTTAGCCCGACAAAACAAATTTTCGTTGGTACATGCCCACTGGATAATTCCTGCTGGACTTATAGGAATTATCGCAAAAAAAGTTTACAAATTGCCTGTTTTAATTACCTCGCACGGTGGAGATGTTTTTGGGATTAAGAGTAGGGTGCTGAAAACTATTGCAACCTACACTCTGGCCAAAGCTGATGTAGTTAATGCTGTAAGTAAGGCAGTTGCCTCAGAAATAAAAAATATGGCCCCCAATTCAAGAGTCCAAGTTGTATCAATGGGAGCAGATGAAGAACTGTTTTTTCCAAGGCAACTAGCACGTAAGAGTATTGGTCTACCGGAGGATGAGCGGGTCCTGCTCTATGTAGGTAGACTATCTGAGAAAAAAGGCGTGGAATATCTGGTCAAGGCATTTCACGCCTTGTTCCAACGGACTCCGGGTCTGAGGTTACTATTAGTGGGTAGCGGCAACTTGGAAAATAGAATTAGGGATCTTGTTGTTTCCTTCGGCCTCCAGAATAGGATAGCTTTGCTTGGTACGGTGGAGAATAAGATGCTTCCGATATATTATTCCTCGGCAGATTTGGTTGTAATACCCTCCGTGCGCTCAACTGGAGGGGAGGAAGGTTTACCAGTGGTTCTTATGGAAGCGCTGCTATGCGATAGAAAAGTGGTTGCGAGCAAAGTGGGAGGAATACCGGAGGTAGAAGGTATGAAAGGAGTTTACTTGGTTACACCCAAGAGTCTTGAGTCACTTGTGGAAGGGATAGAGAGAGGGCTAAAAGACAGGTTGAAACCCGGAGAGGTGAGGAGTGGGGCTATGAAATTTTCCATAAAGCATATCTCAGCCCGGTTCTTGAGCATATACGCAAAACTAGCTGGATATGAGTATGCAAATTAGAGCCCCTTACAGAAGAGACTACGATTTCCATGGACTGGTCTCACTACGGGTGGATAGTTTTAAGAAAGCCTATGATAAGTATCTATATAGGGAGTTCAAAACCTGCTTATCGTATTCAGACACTCCTTCGGTAATGCTAGATGTTAAGGTGCACGTGGGGCTCAATAGTTCTCATATCCCTAGAAACATCTCTTTGCGGTATTATGACAGACATTTTCGAAGGATTTTCAGAACGCGTTATGCAATCACCCCCATAGGAAAGGAACAGACAAACATTTTTTTTTGGGGGGATTGGACGGAAAACATTTATATTCCGATCATGGGCACTTTCCTCCAGACGTCTATTATAGAACCAATCTTGTATTATAAATCGCTTGAACGTGGCGCAATAATGGTGCATTCGGCCTGCGTTTCGAACGGTAAAGAAGGATTTATAATTGTTGGCTCAGGGGGCGCAGGAAAAACGACCACAGCATTAACTCTCATTAGTAAGGGCCTCCAATTCCTGGGCGATGATCTTATCTTCGTTGGAAGAGATGGTTTTGTCATGCCATACCCTAGGCCACTTCATCTTTTCAGTTATGTGATCAATGGGTTACCGTTCCTTAAGATCTCCAAGAAACTAAGAGTGACTCTTTTGTTAAAGGATATTGTTAGGCAGGTACTCGAAAAGATACTGAAACAAAGATTTTTCATAGCAACGAGGGTCCCAATTTCCAATGTCTATCCTAAGGCAAACATTGGGAAACCTGTTCCAATTCGCGGTATTTATTTGTTGTCGAACGGCGATAAGAAGAGATATCTTCAGATAAGTAATAAGGATAAGAAATTCATTACTGAGACGATAATTGAAACCGGTGACGTCAATAAGATCCTGAAGAATCTGTTGCTGGAAAGCCAACCTCAAGAGCGCCAATGGGTATTGCAGGAGGAGAGGAAATTGGTAGGTTCGATTTTGGATGTGGTGCAGTTCGTTTGTGAGGTTAACCCAAAGAAATTTAAGTCGAGTGATTGGGAGAGAATGATTGAAGAGATGCAGCAATGAGTACTGTTAGAAATAAGCTTTTGTCAAGAGAAAAAGTAGTGAGGTTTCTTTCGTCTAATGGCCTTTTAATTGTTATGTTGGGAGTACTTGTCGGAGCGATAGTCTTTGCTGTACGAATAGGTAAGAATTATGGCATAGAAATTTTCACAAAGATGGGCCATATTACGATCATAGAGATACTGGGGCTTTCCTTATGTAGTACTCTTTCATATGTGATGGCGGTTTGGGTACTTATTAGTTCAAGTGGATTTCCAATTACTTTTGGCAGAGCCTTTCTCATATTACACGCCGGACTAAGTGGAAACTACGTATCTCCAGTGAAGATCGGGATACCTTTAAGATTATATCTTTATAGAGAGCTTATTGGAATCCCCTACAGCGATGGGGTAGCGCTTGTAGCATTAGAAACTATAACTGGAATATTGGCCCCAGCTCTAATTGCTGCAATAGGGGTTACGACTTGTTATCCAACCATTCGGTGGTGGCTGCCTGTTCTAATATTTGCTGGAATAATATTCGGTCTTGGAATTTTGCTATATGTGCCGATATCCTCGATGCTGAATTGGACGCCGAACGGACGGGGGGGAAAGTTGATCAAGAAACTGATAACATTTCTGGAGGCAACGAGAGATGGAATAAGAAAGACTAACTTTTGGGTAGTTATTTTATTGTTCTCGTTGTTCGTGGCGAATTTCGTTATCCACGCATTGAGATTAAACCTAGTTTTAGGTGTTCTTGGTTACAAAGAGAATGTTATGGTAGTACTGTTCGCACTCGCTGGATCAGTCGCAGCAGGGAGTGTCAGCTTGCTTCCCATGGGGCTCGGCGTCAGGGATGCTAGCTTGTTGTGGTTCCTTTTGCATGCAGGTATGCCAAAAGACATCGCAATTTTAGGCGCAATGGCCCAGCGTTTGTTAAGCCCAGGATGGCCTTTGATTTTAGGGTTTATTTCGGGAAATATTCTCGGGATTAAGGAGTTAAAGAAAAAAGCACTGTCCAAGCCAGCAGAAAGGGCAAACTAACCTGTACCAGCTAAGACCACTGATGTGGGCTTGCCTAGTCGGGTTAAGGAACAGCCTCAAAAGAAGCCTCACCCTTGTCTTTGATGAAATAAGAGCCTGTAAATTAGCTTTCATCTGTTTGCCCAATATTGAGTAGAAAAACAACTCGAATCAACACCCTTATCGGCCTTGCCCACCCAAACCTTTAAAATATATTCTCCTCCTTCCATCTTTACCCATTTGCGGTCAAGAACCTGTCGAAAAAGTTATTTGTGAGGTAGATTTTTTTAGCTGTTCAAGTGACCTGTGATTTTGTAACCGCCTTTAAACATTGATCTATTTTGTTTGGGGTATTGGTTTAACATTTTGAAA
>JALVSJ010000095.1 GCA_027024445.1 Desulfobacterales bacterium | reverse complement strand
CCGTGCCAACCGGCAGGGATCGTTCCCGATGGATAGATCCTTTGCCACAATGGTTCTGCTTCTGTATCCCAAATTCATACAAGGAATTGATTTAAAATGTAATTTCGAGTTTTGTCAGGCAGTCAGCCTTCGAATCATATTAGCATCTAAAATTTCCCCCAAGCGGAGGAAATCATAATCGCTCTTTCCCATTCTATACAGCACCACTTTTATACCCAGCCCCTCCAGCCGGCCAATCAATTCCGAACCCAGACTTTCAGGAAAAACAGCGATAACCTCTTTCGCATCCCCGCGATTAAATAATAGTTGCCCTATTGCAGAATATATGCTACTCGAATTTGCTCTAGTTTTTACCTCAAACAACAACTTAACAGCAGCAACATCATCCTTTGCCTTTACAGCCACCACATCCATTTTCTGATTATTACTAACCTCCCACCCCTGGTCTTCTAGTATCTCAACGAGCCGAAGCACTATCTTACCATGTTCAAAATTAGCATCTATTACCCGCGACACCTCATAATGAACACTTCCATCAAACTCAGGGGAAAATCCATCATCATTTTTGCCATCGTATCTCAGCACCCCCCTCTTTATGCTTTCTCTAAAGTCAGCAGAGATACGCGCAAAATCTTTTATATGACCAATCAACTCTGAGCCATCAAGCGCCCCTATAACATACATCGGCTCTTCAATACCCCCTTCCCAAACAAACGAATATCCTTTAAAATATTTCATAAAATTTGCCTTAGAAACACCTTTCTTTCCTCCCCCAACTCGCCCAGTGTGACCCAAATAATGACGCCCTTCCGAATCAACCAAAAACCTCCCCGCCCTCTGAGAAGGATATCCCATAGGTACATTAATCTCTACCACCGGAGCCGGGGCGTCGTGTATAAAAGGATCCCCCAAGCCAACGCAATTAAAGTAATGGTCACTTCTCTCATCTAGAGTCATCCAAATGTCATATTTTCTCAAATAATAAACCGTTGCATAATCTGTCCCACCTTGAAACCCCACATAGTGATCAGCTATTTTACTGCTGGCTACTTTGACGACATCCAATAATGCGCTTTGGCAACCCCTAATTTGCTCTTCATTCTCCACCACTCTTAACATAACTGTCATAACCCACAACTCCACGTTTGGATAAAATGCGGCGTAAGATTATGCCAACCCTTTTCACACTACGCTGCGATCTGTGTCACATATATAACGACCAGCCCCAACAAAAAAGCAATTAGCATGCATGAACTAGGCCTACAGGAAGCAATGAGCTACATTTTCCGAGACCTAAGGTCCTTGATACAACAGTTGGCCAAGCATTCTTCGGGCTCCAGGCTCGACAAGAAGCCTTCGTCCGATTTCAATTTCGCCCTGCAATTTTCCAGACCATCAGAATTCCTTCAGTCCCTGCTTGACATTATCCGCGTAATATTCGAGCCCCGACCACCGGGGACGTTCTTTCTAAACTCAAATTTAGACTTCCTTACAGCAGGCATTCCCGAAGGGCCATTTGAGTTTGGGTATATTTCCCTGGTCAGCAATGCCGGGCAACCTTTTGGTGATTTCTGGACAGAGGAGGTGAGGCCCTACCTGAACAAGCATGGCTATCATCTGGCTAACACGCTTTCGGCTTATGCGGTTGTCTCCACGGGTGGCGAGTATCCCAACATCATGTTTGTGGATGAGGCTTCAACGACGCTGGCCTCGTATTTTGGTGAGGACGACGTGGTCGATATGACAAAATCTTTCCTCGAAGGAGAACCACGCATTCCCAGAAAAACCATCTACTCCGGTTTCTGTCTTGATCCTGCGCTGGACGACAAAATCAGGCTCTCGCTGTGGTTGTTTTTGCCGGCAGACAACAATTCACCCCAATAGCCTAGCCCACCACAGCCATCCGCTTTTCTGGGCCTTTACGGATTCCGTGTGTAACCCGATCAAAGCGATGCCCTGTCGTGGCCGGCCACCTCCGATGAATCACCCAAAGGATCAGTAGGAGGCTTTTCACCGAAGCGGTGTCGATCTGCGCCCCCTCGACCTTCACCATGCCGCCCCGCGGATATTCATATTAACAGGGTGTTGAAAAACCCCCATATTTCGGCAATATCCTCCTGAGCATATCGACACGGAGATAGAGACGGTGCGCGGTCTGGACATACAGCAAGACCACCTGTT
>JALVSJ010000094.1:6266-6821 GCA_027024445.1 Desulfobacterales bacterium | reverse complement strand
GTTTAAGAGGAAAATTTTTGTAAATGACTGAAAAATTCAAAGATCTCATAGTATGGGTCCACCCACGGAAAATTGTGAAGGACCTTAAATGAAAATCCTTGTCAATGATCATGCCGGACATCCCTTTCAGGTGCAGTTAAGCCGGTCTCTGGCCAGGAGAGGCCATTCCGTGCTGCATACCTTCACGGCCCAATTACAGACGCCGCGAGGAGCGCTTATCGTGAAGGAGGGAGATCCCCCGGGTCTTGAGATCAGAGGGATTCGACTGAAACAACCCTTTGATCGTTACGGACTTTTCACCCGTTACTCCCAGGAGAAAGAACTTGGAAACAAGCTGGTCCAAACTTGCATTGAGTACAAGCCTGATGTTGTGCTCTCCGCAAATACGCCGCTGGGTGCTCAAAGAGCCCTTTTGAACATATGCAAACGGAATCAGGTCAAGTTTGTATTTTGGCTCCAGGATCTACTTGGGGTTGGCATAAGGAACAACTTGAGGAAGAGAGTTCCGTTTTTGGGGAGTCTCATTGGAGCTTTCTTTATCAGAATGGAAGAATC
>JALVSJ010000094.1:0-6256 GCA_027024445.1 Desulfobacterales bacterium | reverse complement strand
CAACTGGGCACCACTTGAGGATATGCCCCGCCACGATAAGGAAAATCATTGGAGTTTAAAGTATGGCCTTTCAGAAAAGTTCTGCTTTCTCTATTCCGGCACACTTGGCATGAAACACAACCCGGAGCTCCTGGTTCAGCTCGCAAAAAAATTTTCCGCAACTGATGATACTCAGGTGGTGGTCATCACCGAAGGGCTGGGTGCGGACTATCTTCGTTCGAGAAAAACCTCCCTTGGGCTTCGGAACCTTGTGCTATTACCATTTCAGCCTTTTGAAGAACTTCCTATGGTCATTGCTACAGCCGATGTTTTAGTCGCCATCTTGGAGCCAGACGCCGGAGTATTTGCCGTTCCATCCAAGGTATTGACCTATCTGTGTGCCCAAAGGCCTTTGTTGCTGGCCCTCCCTCCGGAAAATCTCGCCGCCAGGATTGTTATGGAAGCCGAGGCCGGCATCGTTACCCCGCCGACCAACATGTCGGGTTTCCTGAAAGCCGCTGAAAGGCTCAGGAACGATGAACGGCTGAGGGCTCGGTTGGCTGCCAACGGCTGGCGTTACGCCATGAAGACATTCGATATAGAAAAAATCACCGATCGCTTTGAGGCGATCTTTCGCGCCTGACAGTGCCACTCTCCGAACTTGGCGATCTAGCTTATTTGTAACCTAGCGAGAGGATCTCGACCTAACATGAGGCGACGTCCAGTCTTTGCTCCCGAGCGTATTTTTAAACAGGTACTGGCGTATGCCGTGATTCCCACTTTCGACCTTATTTTATGGTTTGAAGGCAGGGGCATTGCTATTTTCAGAAGAAAGATACCTCCATATAAGAACCTGTGGGCACTGCCCGGGCTTCGCATGATGAAGCTAGAGGGAATTGAAGACACTCTTGTGCGGATTGCGCGCCAAGAAGCAGGCGTGATAATCGATCCAAAACGCCGGATCTTTATCGACCAATACGTCGGGCGTTTTCGATCAGAGAATAGGAGGCAAGACCTTTCTACCTGTTATGCGTTTTTGAGCGTGAGAGGCAATGTTACGCCTAATCCAGCCCATTTCTATTCTTTGCGCTTTATCGCTAGCGTCAAAGATATGCCAAAGAAGATGGGCGCCATGTATCGACATTATCTGAAAAAGTTCTTTGCGGCCTATCAAGATCGACTGAGATAGGCTGGGAACGAGATGTGGTCGGGGACAGCACTGCTGCGATTGGGTTGGTGGCAGACCATGAGTGGAAAAATGTGATAGCAAGCTCTTAAGAGGAGGAATGTATGAAGAAGGCACTGGTTTGTGGGGCAGGAGGATTCATTGGTAGTCACATGGTCAAAAGATTAAAGGACGAGGGGTTCTGGGTACGCGGAGTAGACCTCAAATATCCTGAATTCTGGGAGACCACAGCCGATGATTTTGTGATCGGAGATCTGCGGGATCAGTACTTATGCCGGCAGATTGTGGATCGGAAATTTGATGAAGTTTACCAGTTTGCCGCTGACATGGGCGGGGCTGGCTATGTCTTTACCGGCGAACACGATGCAGACATAATGCACAACTCGGCTCAGATCAACCTGAATATGTTAGATACGTGCTGGAAGAGGAATGTACGGCGGATTTTTTATTCATCTTCTGCCTGCATTTACCCCGAATTCAATCAAATGGATCCCGATAATCCGAACTGTGCAGAAGATAGTGCTTATCCTGCCCAACCCGATAGCGAATACGGCTGGGAGAAGCTTTTTAGTGAGCGTATGTACCTTGCCTATCACCGCAATAAGGGTATGGAGGTGCGTATTGCCCGTTATCACAACATTTTTGGCCCATATGGTGCGTGGAATGACAGCCGCGAGAAGGCCCCTGCGGCCATCTGCCGCAAGGTTGCAATGGCTGAAGACGGTGGGGAGATCGAAATCTGGGGAGATGGCAAACAGACACGCTCTTTTCTTTATATTGATGAGTGCATTGAAGGCACATTGCGTCTAATGCGCTCAGATTGGACCGGGCCTGTAAACATAGGCTCAGAAGAAATGGTCTCTATCAATCAGTTGGCTGATATGGTTATGAGTATTGCTGGGAAGAGGTTAGCGAAGAAGCATGTTCCCGGACCATTAGGTGTTAGAGGAAGAAATTCCGATAATCGCCTTATCAGAGAAAAGCTCGGATGGTCCCCATCATTGCCCCTCAGGGAAGGGTTGAAGAAAACCTATGACTGGATCCTTGGCCAAGTGAGACAACTTGAATGTGAATCATGAAAACGAGAGGCAAGGTGGGCAAGCATAATAAACAAAAGGAGGTTAGGCCCTACTTCAATTCACATCAAGAAGTCTCTTGAAAAGTATTTAAGGCCAATAGGGGATGGTTAATTTGTTTTCAAATGTGGCGAAATCCCTGACAAAGGAGGAGGGAGATGCCGTATAGGAACGGGTTGCGGAGGTACTCTAATCTCTTAGTGCGCATACTCCACCTTGTTGATACAGGGAGCGTGTTTATATCTTTGTGGGGATTGGTGCACTTTTACCAGGTACCCTGGTCACTCCATTGGAGTTGGCTTGCGGTTGTGAGCAGTCTGGTCTGCTTTGTTGTTTTTTATACAACCTGCTTGTACAGGCCGTGGCGGGGTGCCCATTTTTATCATGAGTTCGGGGCGATTCTAAAGGCATGGCTTATCTCTGTAGGGATTCTGCTCTTGATCCTATTCATAACGAAGAGTTCATCAAAGTTTTCCAGGCGAGTCATGCTTACCTGGCTGTGGGTCACACCACTGCTAATTTTTTCTTTGCACCTGATAGCTAGGTATGCTCTGAGGAAGTTGAGGGAACGAGGATTTAACCTTAAGAGATGCGTAATCGTGGGAGCAAACAATATTGGAGCAGAATTCGCTCAATACCTGAAAGAAATCCCCTGGGCTGGCATCAGGGTAAGGGGTTTTTTTGACGACAATGTGGAAAAAGGTACACGTGTCACCGGGGATCTTGAAGTTCTTGGTAGCGTGGTGGACCTTTCGCAATATTTGACACAGAATCCCACAGACTACGTTTATGTGGCTTTGCCGTTGAGCGAAGCCCTGGTCATTTCTAATATCATTACCAAAGCCAGGACGCTAGGTGCCGAATTACTCCTTGTGCCTGACGTATTTTCTCTAAAGGTGTTCAATGCTCAACTTGTAAATCTTGGGGATTTTCCGCTTGTCAGTTTCAATCCTGACCACAGATGGAAAAGGGCATTCGATATCCTCTTTTCAATGTTTGCATTGATTGTGTCATCGCCAGTGCTGCTGCTCATCGCCTTATTGATCAAACTCCAGGATGGAGGCCCTGTCTTTTATGGCCACAAGCGGATAACGGCTACAGGGAAGGAATTCGTATGCTGGAAATTCAGGACAATGGTGGTCGATGCAGACAAACGGTTGAAAAAGCTTCTCGCGTCTGATCCAGTTGCTCTTGGTGAGTGGTTAAGGCGATACAAGCTCAGAAACGATCCGAGGGTTACCAAGATAGGCAAGTTCTTGAGAAAGACCAGTCTTGATGAGCTGCCTCAATTTTTCAATGTACTCAAAGGAGACATGAGTGTAGTCGGTGCCCGGCCTGTAGTGCCCAGGGAGCTAGAGGAATACTACAAGGAGTACGCAGGCCTTTACTGCTCGATTAAGCCTGGTATTACTGGTCCATGGCAGGTGGGGAGGCGAAATGACATAGAGGATTATGATGAAAGGGTGAAACAGGATGTGTGGTATATACAGAACTGCTGTCTATGGCTTGACCTCAAGATAATAGCAAAGACTATCCTCCGCATCCTAAGTCCCTCCGGCGCGTACTGACCGTACCCACCCCGCCACCAAACACCAAACACCGAACACCGAACACCGAACATCGAACGTGGAACGTTGAACGTTGAACCCCGAACATTAGACCCTGAACCTCTCTCCTTCCTTCCATCCACCTTTACCCATTTCGCGTAAAAGCAAATATGGGTAATCCTCAGCTTATCCTTCCAATTGCCCTTCCAAATACAGATCAATTATTCCCATTGAATCAGTATCTTATCCCATCTTTACCCATTTGCTGTGAAAGCACAGATGGGTAATCTTATGCCACCTTCCATCCTCCCGAAGTCTAGCGTCTACAAAACTCAGCGGGAGTGCCCGGTAAAGAACCTCTTTTTTTACTTCAGCCCGGCGAATGAGGGTGTCCATGACCGTTGAAAAGGATTGATTTCCGTTAAGCCTGCCCTAGAGAAATCAAGGCTGGGGTTAAGTTTTGGTACCCGCCCAGGAGCTTTTCGACAGCTCCCAAACGCGATATGGGTAAAGATGCTTGAGTCTTCGGGCTACTTCTCATAATTCAGATGCCTTGCAGGAAAAGTTGGCAGTAGTTCTAATTGATCATTATATGAATTTGCTGGTCAACCGATTCTGAAATCCTAGAAATCGACTTCCTATTGACTAAGGATCTAAAACAGAGTAAATTTGGTAGCAATATGGAGGTATCTGGATGCCTGTAAACATTTCAATTAAGAATGCGCCTGATGATATAGTGAGGCGTCTAAAGGCCAGGGCGGAGCGAAATCACCGCTCATTACAGGGAGAACTTCTGGCTATTTTGGAAGAGGCTGTTGCTAAAGAATCAACTATCACGGTGGAAGAACTCCTCGACGAGGTGACACGACTTGGACTGAAGACGGGTTCTGAGTCAGCGGAACTTATTCGGGCGGATCGTGATGCTCGTTAAAGTGGTAGATGCATCGGCCATTGGAGCAGTGATTTTTGGCGAGCCTGAGGGCCCAACTGTAGTACGCAGATTGGCAGGCAAACGCTTGATGGCGCCGGAATTGATTTTCTTTGAGCTGGCAAGCATTTGTGTGAAAAAACTCAGGCTGTATCCTGATTCCCGGGACCAAATTCTCCGTGCATTTGCAATGTCAAAACGCCTGGCAATGGAGGCTGTGGAAGTAGAATACCCCCAGGTCGTTCTGATTGCAGAACGATATGGAGTTAGTGCTTACGACGCCAGCTACTTGTGGTTGGCTATACGGCTAAGGGCAGAGTTAGTCACATTGGACAAAAAGCTCGAAAAGGCTTGGCATGAAAGCGGGCAGGAGTAAGATGAAAAGAGGTAATATGGTGGGATTCAGCCTGACCTGCTTCAGCTCGCTGTACCGTGAAAGACCACCTTCCCGTTAATCTTGCGCTACGTTCCATCGCTTTCTACCTTAGTGTTTAGACAAATTGGGCTTGAGTGGCACAATGGTTGGTCCGGTTTTTGCCAATTTCAGCCAGGGGCGACAAATTATTTCACTTCTTCTAGTATTACTTTTTCCTGATGATAAACAGGCGGGTTGTGTGCATCCACCGGCTTTCTGGTAAGCACCGAACGCCATAAATTTTTGGTGGCATAAATGGCGTTTTTTCGATATTGTTTTAGAAAGTAAGTAGATGTCAAATGTAGAGGAGGGGGACGAAAAATGGTGAGCCGTATAGCAGAGTTGATAGAGAAACTCCCACCTGAGATGCAAAAAGAGGTGAAGGATTTTGCTGAGTTCTTAATGGCAAGAAGGGCAGGCAGGCAGGGGTATAAGCTGCGCCAGGATTGGGCAGGTGCACTTAAGGAATTTCGTGAGCAGTACGATTCCCTAAAGCTTCAAGAAAAGAGTATACGTTGGAGATGTCAGTAAGAACATGTACCTGGTTGATACTAACATCTGGTTAGAGCGACTTCTGGATCAAGAGAGGTCTTCGGAAGTTGGCCGCTTTTTTGATTCCATCCCTTCAAGCGACATTTATCTAACTGATTTCGGGTTTCATTCCATAGGAGTTGTACTGGGTAAGTTGAACAAGCTGGGTGCCTTTGTCCTGTTTGTACGTGATTTGTTTGTGGATGGCTTCGTTTCCCTGGTGAGGCTTGAGCCGCGAGAAATGGAGAAGGTCGTAAGAGCCGTGGAAAAATTTGGCCTTGATTTTGATGATGCTTATCAGTACACAGCGGCTGAAATTTATGAGCTGACTCTGGTCAGTTTTGATAGCGACTTTGACCGTACTGAGAGAGGGAGGAAGACACCTTCGGAGATATTGACAGAAATATGAGGGAAAATGGCATTGAGTTATAAAGTATGCTTATAAAGAATACCTACTTCTTTATCGTCAAAGCATGTCTGAGTTAGCCTGTTCCACCCCCCCCCGTTATCCATTCCGTATTCTAGCGTCTGCCCAAATCAGCCACAGGGCATGTCAAAAACTGCTTTCTCCTGTCTCTCGCACCCCTCCTTGCC
>JALVSJ010000093.1 GCA_027024445.1 Desulfobacterales bacterium | reverse complement strand
GTATTTGATCCGCAATCTCAACAACCGTGGTCTCAATGCCCCAGAGGTCTGTCATGGCCTCCGCCATCTCAAGGCCTATGGCACCAGCTCCTATTATCACAGCGTTTCCTACTTTACCTCCTGCTACGTCGTTTCTAATTCCTATGGCATCTTCAAGATTGGATACCACGTATACACCAGGGTGGTTATTCCCTGGAATTTCCGGGACAATGGGCTTGCTACCCGTGGCTATCACCAATTGGTCGTAAGAAAGCTCTTCTTTTGCTCCGCTTACAATATCTTCGAGCTCTATAGTCTTTACCTCTCTGTCTATTGATAGAGCCCTTTTCTTTGTAATGACATCTATGTCCTTTGCTTCCTTGAAGAACTTCTTGTCCCTGAGCATGTGAAAACTAGTGGATTGCAACTCGTCAGGAGAACTCACGTCACCTGAGACAAAATAAGGAATGCCACAACCGCCATAAGAGATGAGATCGGTTTGGTCGATCATCATCACTTTGGAATCAGGTTCGAGTCGCTTGAATCTGCATGCGGCCTTTGGGCCAAGGGCGACCGCTCCAATAATCACTACATGTTGAGACATGGCAATAGGGTCCTCCTATCAGTCAAGTTTATTGGGATACTTGAACCCAGATTATGCGCCAATATTCAAATTGCCTTGTGGCAATGTGTAACACTCTTCTGGTGTCACCTGTTTGATGAAAGGCAAGGGGACATCGTTTTGCTACGTTCGCTTCCGCGTCGGAAGATCCTTTTCAGACTGCATCCGACTCCTCACAGGGGGGCGGTCCTCCCATACGGGATGCCCGAGAGCATCACGGTGGGCTGCGCCATTTGTAACCTGAGCATCCCTACTCGGACCGCCACGAGAGTTCGAGCAAGGCTCATTCGGTAGATGCAGTCTTCCAAGGACCTCCCGACGCTGCTTTGGGAACATTCCATTGCCTTAAATTGATTCGGCTGGCCTTCGCGCCTAATCTGGGTTGAATAGATGACCTTACGGTTTAAGGCCAAGCATGTCAACTATCTGGCGGCGTTTATTGGTATTAGAATCACGGTGTGGCAGGCTATTCTGTTGGCGAGATAATGCATATTCTGTATATACACCTATACACTTGACATATACACTTCTTTCTGCTTATTCTAAACCCATCTGGCCCTATAGAAGGGCTAGCATTTATGCTTGTAGGAGTCCGCGCGGTTCTCACCCTGAGCATCCCTGCTCGGACCGCCACGAAGGTTTGGGGAGGTTCATCCGGTGGATACAGTCTTCAAAGGATCTCCCGACTCTTCCGGTTTTTTGTTGTAGTGCTTCTAGGTCTGAGGGTTTGGGTGAAATAGGGCAGTAATTAACAAAACCAAAAGGTTTAACTTAGGAGGGATGTGTTATGGAGCGAGTCAATGCTCTCAAGGTGCGAAACAATCTTGGGCAGATATTGGACCAACTGGAGAAAACCGGAGACCCCATTCTCATCTCCAAAGGAAAAAGGATTCGCGCCGTATTGATTACTCCCGAAGATTTTGATCGACATTTCTTGCATGCAAAGGCAGAGGAGGAAAAACAGCGCTTTCTGGAAAATATCAGGGTACTCAGAAAAAAGAGAAAGGACAAGGCGAACAGTCTTGATGTCCTGCGCAAGATCAGGGGGTATGAGGCATGATATGGGTGGTCGATGCGTCGGTTGCTGTGAAATGGTTTTTAGAAGATGAGAGGGATGATAATGCCGATCTTATCCTAGAGCGGATTGTCGATGATCCGAGATTTTTCGCAGTACCTGAACTGTTTTCTTTCGAGGTTTATGCAGTGCTGCAGCGTCTTCATCCCGAGCCCTTAAAGGTATATAGCAAAGGGGTCTTACCTATCTTAGAAGGAGGAATACTCAGATATCCGATGACAGAAAGTCTGGCAAAGAGGGCGAATAAATTTGTAAAGAAAGGGCTTACAGGTTATGATGCATGCTACGCCGCACTAGCACAGGACCTCAGGGGCAAGTGGCTAACGTTTGACAGAAGGGCCCATGAGAAAATCGTTGATATGGGAGTGTCGCATCTTGTTACCGAAGGGAGGCCAAAAGAGTGGAATTGAGTCTTAGGAAACACCCTAAATTTTCTGGAAGGAAGGGACCGCTTCTATTAATCATAATGGATGGAATAGGTCTGGGACCGCAGGACGAAAGAAATGCCGT
>JALVSJ010000092.1 GCA_027024445.1 Desulfobacterales bacterium | reverse complement strand
CGATAGTGCAGGAAGTTGGCTCTGTTATTCCGGCGTGGGTGAAGGAACTGGGCAAAGACGGCGATTATGTCTTCTCAGGTACGGCGCTACACAACAAGCTTAAATACCCGGGTAACGACAAGCTCAATGCTTACGTCAAGGAGAAGTATGGCCTTCCCGGATATCCCGTCTATTTTGGGTTTGGATATGTGTGGATGCAGACCCTGTCTCAGGGAGTAGAGGGAGCGGGGTGTCTGGATCAGACCAAGATCCGCGACTGGCTCAGGACTCATACTGTGCATACCATTTGCGGTCCCATGAATTTTGACAAGAGGGGCTTGCCAAAGCCCATCAACTTTTGCACTCAGATAATCAATGGAAAAGTGGAACTCATCTGGCCCCTGGAGGTAAGGACAGCCGAACCGGTATACCCAAAGCCACCGTGGAAATAAAACCCGTATTGCTCGGGTGGGGCCGGGGGCCCCACCCACTGATTCACAGGGAACATCATCTATGTCCAGAATCTATTCTTGTTATATGGCAGGGGAACGCCTGTCTGCCCTGCCTGCCACGGACAGTCAGGCAGGCCTGCGGCGCCAGGCAGGGGATGTTGCCGAAGCGGCGTCACCAGGCACTCAGTTCCTAGTTGAGCTCTTACTTCTTTGCATGTCATTTCGACCGCAGGGAGAAATCTTAAGATTTCTCGTCGCCAAGGCTCCTCCCCGCCTGAACGCAACGGCGGGCAGGGAAATGACACTCTTGCGGTCGCAGAACTGAGTGCCTGATCCGCAGTGCCTGCCCGATGGTCAGGCGGGCCTGCCCGCCAGAATTGTGGCGGGAGCGGAGCCACGGAGGGCGAAGTGAGCGTAACGGTGAGAGGGCGGCCTAAGTCATGAACTGGGTTCTAATTCTACAATCATTGGCCAGCGGAATCATGATGGGTGCAGTGTATGCGCTGCTCGGAGTGGGATTCTCCCTTACCTGGGGAGTAATGAAGGTAATAAACATATCCCATGCGACATTCGGTTTGCTGGGCGCATTTCTTGCTTACAGCCTCTTGCAGTTCTGGGGCCTCGACCCAATTCTGTCCCTAGCCCTCACGGTGCCCGCCCTCTTCATAATGGCATGCCTTGTATATCGCACCCTGATCTCTCCCATAATGCGCTCAAAGGACATCATCGTTTCCTCCATGATCCTGACATTTGGCATAGCGATCATCCTGGAGAACCTCATGTTGCTTGTGTGGAGCCCGGACCCCCGGTTGATGACCACCTCATACACAAGCAAGGTGCTGCTCGTTGGCCCACTTTACTTTCAGTACCCCAAGCTGGCAGGATTTCTAATGTCGGCGGCAGGCATAGCTGCCATTCACCTTTTTCTGAAAAGAACATTTACGGGCAAGGCCGTCCGGGCGGCATGGCAGCAGCCCGAGGCTGCCCAGCTCTATGGTGTTAACCTCAATCGAATCAGTATGATTACCTTCGGGCTGGCCATATCATCTGCGGCTGCAGGTGGCACTGCCATGGCATTCCTGTACTCCTTTGACCCCCATACCCACAACCTTTGGCTCATATATCTATTTCTCGTCGTTATCGTGGGCGGGGTGGGTAACATAATAGGAACGGCCGTGGGAGGCTTGCTCATCGGGGTAATTACAGGTCTATCTCTGGCTTTCCTGCCCTACCAGTGGGTCAACATGCTCACCTTCGGCCTATTAATGATCATCCTCATAGTAAAGCCGCAGGGACTGTTCAGGGGGGAAGTGTAGGTATGGTGCATAGGGCGATTTCACCTGTGACTGGCCTGGCCTTTTTGGCGTTAACCGCCATCCTGGCAATATTTCCCTGGCTGAAGCCACCCATGTACTTCGTGTCACTGCTTTTCGTGGTCTTCATGTACGTGGCTCTTGCCAGTTCCTGGAACATAATCGGTGGGTTCACCGGCTACCTTTCTTTCGGTCATGTGGCCTTCTTTGGTATCGGGGCATACTCGACCGGCCTGATGATGAAGGGGCTTCATCTTGGGGCGGCCGCGACCATCCTTTCCTCTATCCCTGCAGGGGTCATTGCCGCAGCGGTCGCAGTGCTCGTCGGTTATCCATGCTTGCGGCTCAGGGGCCCCTATTTTGCTGTCATTACGTTCTGCTTTGCCTTTGTGGTGGAATTGGGCATAAAGAATATCAATTTATTGGGGGGTCCTGAGGGCCTTTGGCTCA
>JALVSJ010000091.1 GCA_027024445.1 Desulfobacterales bacterium | reverse complement strand
TGCTGGGCAGATCAACGGAACCTCTGGATATGAGGAGGCGGCAGCACAGGGCCTTATGGCTGGAATCAACGCCGTATTAAAGATTAGGGGACAAGACCCATTGATTCTTTCAAGGTCTCAAGCGTACATTGGCGTCCTGATTGATGACCTGGTTACAAAAGGGACCAATGAGCCGTACCGAATGTTTACTTCGAGAGCTGAATATCGACTTTTGCTTAGAGAGGACAATGCGGATTTCCGGCTCCGGGATATAGGATTTAGATTAGGGCTTGTATCAGACGAGGATTACGCTCGCTTTTGTCGTAAGAGGAATCAAGTGAATGATCTTTTGAGTCAACTGAAAGCATTAAAGTTGCGGCCTGATCCAGGAGTCCAAGATCGGTTACGGTCACTGGGGTCTGCACCTATCAAGAACATAATTTCCCTTGCTCAGCTTCTGAGACGAAATGAGATTTCTTTCGAGCACCTTATGCTGTTTTGTCCAGACCTACCTAAAGTGGAAGAACAGGTGGCAACGGAAGTGGAGACGAGAATAAAATATGAAGGATATATAGAGAGACAGCAGCGTCAAGTTGAAAAACTGAAGCATATGGAGGAAGTGAAAATACCTCCCAACATTGACTACTATTCGGTACATGGTTTATCCACTGAAGTGAGGCAAAAACTTACCAGAATAAAACCAGTTTCCTTAGGGCAGGCCTCCAGGATTTCAGGGGTTACCCCTGCTTCTTTGATGGCACTTCAAGTTCATCTTAAAAGGAGTGAAATGAGTGCGCGTGAGGCACGGCAAGCCCAAGGTTAAAAGTCAGACATTAGGCCTTTTTGGATTTAAAGATATTTTTGAGAGCGTTCCACCCCATCTTTCTTCGTAAGATACCAAGCTGGTCTTGAAGAGGTAAATTTTTGGGGCAAACATCCTCGCATGCCAGTAAGCCCATGCAGCCAAAAATGCCCTCGTCGGTGCCTATTATCTCAAAGAAGTCGTCCGTATCCCGTTCGTCTCTGGGATCCAGCATGAACCTGGCAATCCTATTCATTGCCACGGCCCCCATGAACTCGTCTCGCATGTTTGCAGTACCGCATGAAGCCACACAGCATCCACATTCTACACAACGCTCCAGTTCGTAAATCTCTTCTGCCAGGGCATTGTCCATGCGTTCCTCTTCTTGGCTAGGATCAAATGTTTTGCTTGTATGTATCCAGGAACCCACTTTTTCATTCATGGCACGGAACCAAGTTCCAGTGTCGACCGATAGATCTCCAATGAGCTTAAACACAGGCAAGGGCAAAAGAGTGATCTCGTCGGGAAGATCTTTTGTCAAGGTTTTACAGGCGAGTCCTGGCCTTCCGTTTATCACCATAGCGCATGATCCGCATATGCCGGCTCTGCAACAGAAATCAAATTGCAAAGAAGGGTCCTGCTCCTCTCTGATACGTGTCAAGGCGATAAAAAGAGTCATCCTTTCGGTTTCTTCTAAGGTAAACGTTTCCATATGAGGAACAGATTCAGGATCCTGGGGATTATAGCGGAAGATGTTGAATTTTAGTGCCCTTCCCATTTTTAGTCTCCTCTCACACCTCCGTCCATGGGGATTATTTTACTGCTTCCATATCCTCTCTCACCAGGGGGCATATACATGACCTTTGAGGCGGGTTCATAGTTTAGGGTAGGCAGGTCATCTCCTTCCCTCCATGTGGCAAGGGTTCTGTTTAGCCAGTCCCTATCATTCCTGGCATCATAGTCTTCCCTCGCGTGGCACCCCCTACTTTCTGTACGCATCAGAGCAGCATAAGCTACACACAGGCCTAAGCGTACCATCCCTTCTATCTTCAGAGCCAAGGACAACTCTGGGTTGGCTCCAATGCCATTGGAGCGAAGCCCAACTTTCTTGGCCTTTTCATGGAGCATACAAAGATTATCTACGGCGGTTTGAAGATCTTTGCCATTGCGGAATATACCCACCCGTTCCATCATTTCATCCTGAAGAGCGTTGCGGATTTCAAATGCGTTTTCTCGTCCGTCCTTTGCAGAAATTAGGCGATTTATACGTTCTAGCTGTTTTTTGTAGGCCTCTCTTATAATGGACGTATTGAATTGGACATCGTAGCCTTCTAAAAATTGGACTATTGCCTTGCCTACCACTCGGCCAGCTACCACAGTTTCTGCCAGAGAATTGCCCCCTAATCTGTTAAAACCGTG
>JALVSJ010000090.1 GCA_027024445.1 Desulfobacterales bacterium | reverse complement strand
TGAGAAGCATTCTGATTCTCCAGATATCGAAGAAGATCCTAATTGGGGGTCTATGAGAAATTCTTTAGATGACTGTCTAACTCTATTACAAATTAGATCACATCTTGAGAAAGACATTCTATTTGATATTTTAATATGGAGCATTGAAGACATATGTGGTCATAATATGAACGCTCCAAAGAAGCTTAGTTTGTTTCTCGCAGAGCGCATCATTCAAACCGCTTTAGTTTATGCTTTACAGATTAAAACAACACATACAACTTCCAGAAAGTGGGCAAACTAAATGGAGAATAACATGAACAATCAAACATTAGACCTAAATGCTTTCACTCGCAATCCTGGAATTGAAGCAGCTCTAAAAACAGTAAACGGGCAAACTTCATGTACGGGCCATACAGAAGAGCATTATCAAAAATGGCGACCTGTTCTAGAACGTACTCAAAGCATCCTGCAGGGCACGTCATCAAATGAAATCACTGTCCAGCTAAAAAACCATACAGTGTTTATCATTAAGTCCGGAGAAGCTTATATTGGAGTCGTGACCCGTAAGGCGGATCCTATTATGAAATCTCTAAAGAGAATGGTCCGTGTAGCCTTTCGTCGCCTAGGGGCCCCTGTTCCCCACCCCATCTCGCGAGGTCCCACCATTAAGCCTATTTACTCAGATAACCACAAACAGTCAAATATCATGCTAGAGTATCCTGAATACTTTTAGATGAAGATTAGAAACACAATTCCTCTTCCTTCAAATGCAAGCGAGGCTCAAGAAATTGAGTCTCGCTTTGCTAACAACATCAAACTTGGGGACAAATTCTCTCAAGTCGCCGGTGTCGGAATTGCTTTCAGTAAAGATGGCAAAACAGCATATACCTCTGCAGTTGTTTTAAGCACCACGAACTGGTCTCTCATCCATTCTCAAAAGGTAAAAACAGACTTAACACAAGACATCACAGACTGGAACAAACTATTCGTAGAATACTCCCTATGCCTCACAGTATTAGCAAACTTGGCGATAGATCCAGATATCATTTTCGTGAGCGGAGAAGGGATTACCCACACTCGCCAGTTTGGGTTAGCGTGTTATGTGGGGTGGGCGTTTGATCAACCCACAATAGGAGTAGCACAAACATGGCCAAAAAGCTGCCGACAAACGTTTGCAACAGTCCCTCCCCTTAGAGGATCAAAAAAAGCCATTTTCCATAGCCCATCCGGTAAAAAGGTTGGTTTTGAAATATACACACAAGACCATAGTAAACCGATTTACGTCAGCCCGGGCCATAGGGTTTCGGTAGAAAATGCAGCGTCTTTTGCTTTAAGGTCAAGTCCGTGGTTTAGGTGTCCTGAACCGTTGCGGCAGGCACAATCAATGGCAGAAGCCTTCAAAGATGAGGATTAAACTATGGCTATCTTGCTACCAGGAAAGTTCATTTACTTATGTACTCCTTGTACCAATTCTTTAGAAGTAACAAATGCACTTAAAACAATTCCAGGTGCCATTAATGTTCAAGATAAAGCATGGGGAGTAGGGCACCATGCTACCTTGCAGCAAGTTAAAGATACGGAGCCTACAAAAACAGTAGGAAATGAAAAGGTTTTTGCTTTCATCCGTAACCCTTACGATCTAATCGTACAATGGTATAAGTTAGAAAAAGACCGCAGTAATATGAAAGCGCTGGGGCGCTCTCTGCAAAGAAAACCCTCCTTCTATGATTTTGTAGTAGCCTGGGCAGAGCATGAGATCGATCCCTACATTAGAAAAGGTGTTATTTTCTATCATGCAAATGAAGCAGACATCATTTGTAGGTATGAAAAAGGCGTAGAAAATGAGGTGAATAGTGTTCTCCGAAAAATGGGCGAGGTCCCCCAGGTTCAGATATCATTGAACGCAGAAGAAAACGATGACCATTGGTCTTTGTATTATGATAAAAAAACCTATGAAGCAGTCAATACTTTCTTCCAAAAAGATTTCATCAAGTATGGCTACTCTTTCATAAGAGAATAATAAATGGCACTATTCACCTCCGAACAAATTGATAGCTTAAATGCTTTTCAAAAAGATAGCCAAACACAGTCTTTTACCTGTGAAAATGAAACATGTTTCGGGCCAGTTTTAAAAGCCACTACCTATGGTTTAGTTTGTCCAAATTGCGGACGAGTACAGACCAAGGTACAGGATTGGATGATGGACTGGTCCTGGAAAGAACACAAAAACCTCACTCAAAAAAGAGTGACATTATGTCTACAAATGAAACAAATAAAGACGCAGCACGTTTAACCTTTTACTTGGTTTCTATCGCATTTGCCTTGTATGCGAAATGGTGGGGACTCCTTGTAGGAGCACTCGTTCTTGTGGTTGCTCAACGGATTCCAAAAGAGAAACAGTTGCGTAGACTTCTTTTCAAAGGGGCTGCTCTCACTCTCGTCGTTAGTGCCTTGAGTTCTTTAGTCTCTTACCAGCAGGAACAAAGGCGTAATGAGGAAAAGCAAGCATTGGAAGCGAAGAAAGCCGCTGAGCAAGAAGCTAAAGAAAAAGCCGCCGCAGAAGCTAAGGCTTTGAAAGAACAACGCACTGTCTTTCTGCAACAAAATGCCGCAAAACATGCCCTCAAATATACGGAACAATTGAAAGAGACCCAACAACTGCTGGCGGAAAACAAGATAGACGAAGCGATTAAGTTGCTAGCCCCTATTGCAGAAGAAATGACAGAATATGAGGAAATGAATCCTATTCCCTCGGAAATTGTTCAAGTGATGCCTTTTTACCAAGATACGCGAGAACGGGCTAAGATTCGTCTTGCAACTAAAAGAATTGAAGAAAACCTGGTTAAGGCTAATAAGCTAACCACGGGTAACAAGCCAGGACCCGAATGGTCAATCGCTAAAGACCTCTTCCAAGAATCGCTTGATCTTATATCTGATCTAGAAAAAGTCGAGGATAAGTATCAAGAAATGCTTCCTAAAGGATTGTCAAAAACAAAAAGGAACATAGAAAAAAGGCTACAGCGAGCAACAAAACTAGTTGCTCGATATGAGAAAAAAAAGAAAGAGCAAGAGGCATATTTAGCTCTATGCGGGGAAAAACCCGTAGGATGCGGAGGCGGTTGGGACGGGGAATGTGTAGGAACAGAATCAGCATTCCAACGAGTAGCCCATGATCCAAGCGATGTAGACGTTGAGCGTTGTAGTGCCCCCGTGCTAACTAAAGACGACTGTTGGCACTCTACATGCTCTGTGATTGCTCGAAATGGCTTCGGAGCCCGGATTAGACAACAATATGTTTTTAGATTCAGTGCTTTAGGCGTGGAGGTAGTCGGGCGCGCTTCTCGCTATTGACCAGCATTCGAGTATAACATATGGACACATGGGACAAGACAAAAAGAAATCCATTAGTATAAGCGGAATCACTTATCAGCAAATTAAAAGAGAAGCTGAGAAGCGCGGTGTAAGTATCTCACAGCTTATTGATGATCTCATATCTAATAAGCTAAATGAGATTGAAATCAAAAATAATACACTGGTAGCTTCTCAAGCTTACCTTTCAGAAGCCACGGCGCAAAAATGACATGGTTCATGGTTGACGTTGAGACGGATGGTCCGTGTCCTGGTCTCTATAGCATGATTAGTTTTGGCGTAATTGCGGTTAAACCGGGACTTGATCAGACCTTTTATGCGCAATGCGCTCCGATATCCGATCAATACCTTCCAGAAGCGTTGGCAATATCAGGACATACCCGAAAAGAATGCTTAGCTTTCCCAGACCCAAAGATAGCTATAGGGAAGCTTGCCTCTTGGTTACAGCAAACTTCTAAAGGACGACCATATTTCATATCCGATAATAACGGTTTCGATTGGCAGTTCATAAACTATTACTTCCACAAATTTTACGGAAGGAATCCCTTTGGCCATTCGAGCACGAATCTTGGGAGCCTCTACAAAGGTCTTGTAAAGGACACTTTCAAAAACTTCAAGCATTTACGGAAAACCAAGCATACTCATCATCCAGTTGATGACGCAAAAGGGAATGCAGAGGCGCTTCTACAAATGAAAGAAATGGGTCTTATCATTAAGTTATGATCAAAAACAAAGAGCCTCTTCTCACAGATGATGTGCCTTATATTCCGATATCCTTATGTAAAAGGCGGCATGTTTATAGGTTACTATCGCGAAATCTCAAGTTTGGTGTTTTTGCTCCGGAGCTGGAGAACGGTTTCATAGGAATTCGTACCAAATTCAAGGATACGTTTTTGTTTACGGAATACCACTGGGATAACGGTCCTCCCTATGGCACCGTTAAGCCTTTAGAGGACTTAGGACCATTAAAAGACGATACTATTCAACTGTGGGCAACCAAATGGAGGGAGGATGCTCCTTCTGTAAAGGAAACCGCAGTTTCTAAATTCATACATTTAGGCGCTTTTTCTGATTCTAGGTCTTTTTACATGAACCATGCTCTCTTTAAAGCCTTAGAGAAGTTTTACGGATAATTGTGCTATACATAGTCAATAATGACTATGTCTGTTCGTCGCATAAGCAGAGTTGTAGATAAGTGGCTACGACTTGCTATCTCACAAAGATATATTGATGAGATAGCCGAGGTTTCAGCAAAAGATTTGTCTTTTGACAATATCTTTGGAAATAAAAAGCGCATTGTCGTGCCAACAGATAATCTTGCTCCAGAACTATCTTATGAAATAAGGACGCCTCTTAGAGACACCATGCTAGCTACCATGCTCATCGATATGGATGATGATATCGACTGGGTTAATGGGATTGTCACAACCTCTGATGGGAAGAAACGGAAACTAGGCAAGCTTATCAATCGATCCTTTGCAAAAGAAGCTAAGAAATTTCCAGACATTGTTGAACACGCAAAAAAACAGGGGAATGCAACCCGCAAGTTTTTGAAAAGCAGACAGAAATTCGACAGAACCCTCGGACCCCTTTGGAGGGAGATCACCAAATTTGGAAGGGACACTATTTCAGATATATCTGATGTGTTTTTCTCCTCCACAACAGATGACTATGAAGATATCGAGAAAGTGGCTGGAGGTATTCCGATTCGAATGGCCCGAACGGCTACGCCAAAAGCCATTGAGAGCTGGGGCAAAGTGATGGGGGACTTATTAGACATGTCTCCGCAAACACTAAAAGCATATAAAGATACGGTTAAAGAAAAGCGAAAGGAACTGAATAAAATACGAGATGAGATTGATAACTTTGATCAAGGGCAAAGAGGAGTTGATGCGTTCTTAAAACTCCAAAAGCTCAAGGAGAAAGCCCAAAAACTTCAAAATAAGCTTAGGGGCCCTACGCATCTCTTACAACTATATGATAAGGTCTGGGACAAGAACACTAGAAAGCACAATGCAGAAAATTTTCGGAACATAACAAAAGATTACGCTAAAAAACTAAACGCACATAGAGATCTGAACAAAGAAAGCTCAAAGATCTTGCGTCGTCATCTAGATGATCCTGCCGCATCAGAAGGAGACCGCATGAAAGCAACTAGACTTATAAAGGAGTTGCCTTCAGCGGTCCGTGCTTTGCAAGACTACGAAGAATGGAAAGGATTAATTGGCAAAGGAAACCTGTCAATAGTCGTTTCCCGCGCTCCGATAGATGTCCTACGAATGAGCGACCATCCAGATGCCCCCCAAGCAATTGAATCATGCCATTCCCAAGGAGGAAGCTATTTCCGTTGTGCTATCCAAGAAGCAAAAGGCCATGGTCTTGTAGCTTATGTGGTCAACACAAAAGACCTACAAAAGGTTGATTTAGATGCGGATGAGATCTTTAGCGACAAACGGCGCGATACTGATAACTTTGAAAAACGTAAAATAGAAGGGATCCAGCCCTATGCTCGGATCCGTTTGCGAAGATATGAAAACAAAAAAGATGGCTCAGAGCTTGCTATACCAGAAACTGTAACTTACGGTGCTTATTATCCCAATCTTGTAGATGAAGTAACAAAATGGGCTAGAGAAGCTCAAAAAGACCTTGTTGAACAAAACCCTCGGATGAAAGATTATAGATTAACAGGTGGTGAATATCGAGATAGTTCGGATGCTGTTCTTTGGAATAACTTCCTAGGCACAGACCAAGAGCACGGAAACACAGACTATAGCCCAACCAAACAAGGACCCCAGAAACCGCTAATCCTTAGACTGCAAGGAAAACTTTATCAGCTGAATGGATGGGACTTCACCCCGAAACGCAGCATCAACGGGAAAAACAAACTAGATGCTGATGAGGTGTTCGAACTATCGCAAGACGGAACTCCCAAACAAAAACTTTCAAAAGAAGAATGGGAAAGCCTTGAGCAAGATCCTAGGAATGCAAAAGCCATTGTTCACACTGTCCAAGATGCGGCCCAAGGTAACTACATATCCCCCACTGGAAAAATTGTAATGGATTGGGGATCCTTCCCCGGAGACGAAAAGCATCAAGAGTCCTCTCAACAAGAACAAGCCAAACACCAAATGGATCAGTTTTGGGACTGGCTAGAAAACACAAGGCACGAAGTACCGAATCCAAATCCGCAAGGCCGAAAACAATCCATAGCCCCCTCGACACTGCGTGACTATATGAACAACAAGAAATATAGGCAGTCGGCAAAGCAAATCGTAAAAAGATATTGGAACGAGTGGGAGCGAGCAAGAGCCGTTCCTACGAAGAGGGAGAACCGGAAACACGCAGGGAAACCATAGAATCCTGTATGCACCTACGTCCGTTTATCAATATCTTTTTTCGAAGGACCCCCAGCTCTTAATTAAGAGCTTTGCCATCTTGAGAATATCGGCATATTTATCTGGATCATTTTCGTATTTAGAGGGAGTAGGTAACTTCTTACCCTTGATGGATAGTAAATCTGATAATACAACCTCTGCTTGCTCACGTTCAGAGTATGCATAGAGTGGTGAAAATACAATAGGACTTGCAATTACTTGCGACACAGGAGCCTTCATTTTAATCATAGGCGCCTTGGAATCAGTAAACATTAAAGCAGTACTAGGGTCTATTGTTGTGCTGCTAAGTTCCCTTGCATTTTCAATCTCTACCTTGTCTCCTACTTCGGCTTCTTTCAACTTAGGATCAGTCAACCCTCCGCGATAAAGAGTAATCTTATCCAATCCGATAGTGTCGAAAAATGCTTGCTGGAAAGCAATAGCTTTCGCTAATGCTCGTTGTACCGGCAGGTTATATAAGCCTTCCGTTTTCCATTTCTCTTCAGACGACCTTTTCGACTTTCCTTTAACTCCTAAAGCGGAAAGAGCACCTTGCATCTTTAAAGAATAGGGATTTCCAGAACCGTCTGCCCAAGCAGGTAAATACCGCTTCCATTCGTTAAATTCTTTATCCGATAATGTATTTCTAAACATATCATATAATAGCTCACTATCTTCTTTACTGTGAAAGAGCGCCCACAACTTTTTCTCAGGAGTACTTAGTTGGTCCCAGGACTTTTGTGAGAGATATCGTTTAGGAGCTTTAGACGGAACTTTTTGTTTCTTGAACAGCGCTTTAAATTCGTCACCAAATTTAGCTTTATAATCTTTGATGAGAGGATCGATTTGGTATCCGATATAGGAGCTTGGTTTCCAATGAGACGGAGCATTCTTTAACTTTGTAAACTTCTTTTTAGGAACGAGCGCTTCCATTGAGGGCACCGTTCGCATCAATATTTTTCTGCTTTTTTCTAGGTCCTTGTTATATTTTTTGTTTACCTCATCGCTGGCGTCCGCCACTTCCCAATAACGCACACGTTTAACTTTCCCCTCTTTAATGGCATTCCATGGAAGATCCCGATCATCTTGACCTTTAAGGTCCTCAACCTCTCCGTCCTTTATAAGATAACGCGGACATATTTGGAGAGGTTTTTCAAAGTCCGAAGTATCCCTGCTTTGGAAAACAATATTGGGGCGGTCTTCAATGATTAGATAACTTGATTGCTTATATCGCTCGGGGTCTTTATCAACTGGAGCATTCTGAAATATAGATAGTAATGGAGTATAGTCTTTTTCAATACCATCTCCACGGGCTGTAGACATCAAATCATCTAATTCTTTCATGTCCTTGGAATCCGCAAGAACAGCAACGGGCAGATCCTTAAGCATCTGATTTGTTATAAAGCTTAACTTTAAGTCCCCATCTTTTTCCTCTCCAACAACTAATATATCTCCAGTACTAAGATCCTTAAATACTGCACCAATGTGTGCTCTTCCATCTGGAGATATCCACCCTAACTTTTCATCTTTACCAACATGCTGTATTGATTCAAGAGGCTTAACTATCTTGGGTCCGCTTTTTGGCCAATTACGCTTAAGATCCTCCCACGTTGAAGGAACTTCGTATTTCTTAGGAGGTGCCTTTTGGGGTGAATGAAACTTATCAAACGGAAGGGGCTTTTCCCCAAAAGCTTCTTCCTTAGAAATCTTTCTAGTCGGGATCTCACTCAAAAGGCGCTCTAGGAGGAACCAAGGATTACCTATCGGTTTATGCGTTTCATTGTCAATCTCTTGTAAGAAAAGTCCCGGCTTATCTAAGTCTGAACGAATTTCTACAACCTTTGTAAGATAGGGAGACTCTTGGTCTCCCGCGTCCCAGGACATCAGATAATCGCCGGGTGAGACCTGATCAAGCGATACAATTAAATCATCAGACCCTTGGGAAGGCGTGGCCTTTTCTTCTTTATCAGACTGGTCTTTCCAACGATGGAATTCTTCTTGAATCTTTTTAGCGAAGACAGGGACTTTCAAAGCCGTACTCAAAGTAACTTTTGGCCATATATCCCTTGTCTTAAGGTTAGGATTCTCTACCTTCTTCTTCCCTCCCTCATAAAAAAGATCCAAGAACTCCTTCCATTGGTTTTTTTCCTCTTTTTGATCTTTGGAGGAAGCTTTTGAAGAGGCTTGTTTGTCGCCAGGTCGGTCAAAGATCCTGATAGGGGAGACGATCTGAGATACGACCGTCGCAGGAGCATCGAAGATGCTCACTGCTATTCGTTGACCTCGAGATGTAGCCTTGCCAAGAGTCATTTCCACCTATAAGTATCCTATAGTCTAAATAAATGGTCACGATACTCTCGAAATAGCAAAAACCGGGAAGGAAAGCTCCTCCCTAGGAAGACTTTAAATAAGGTCTAAAAAAGCGTAAAAATAGAGGAAATCTCCTGTAAAACATACAGGGTCCCCGTGCAAAGGATATGACTACCAAGCTACATCCCGACGTTAAGCGGCGTCTAGAGCAGATGCCTTCTTCAATGCACAAGACCTATATCCAGGCCATGGAGCGCAAGTCGCGCACCGCAGCCGTAAAGGCTATGTGCCAACAGTGCGGAGGCTATGACCGCAACACCGTACGCGACTGTACAAGTTATGCGTGCCCTCTCTATCCCTACCGGCCTTATCAGAAGAAGGCTAAGGGAGATGAGGACACTTCAGACGAGTAAGCTAGCTACCTAAGGAAAAAGCCCAACCATCCCTTGCAAGGACGGTTGGGCTTTTCCCATTGTATCCAAACTAAAATTAGTCGCAACAGGTTTCCAGTAGAAGGCGCGCAACGACATAAGGATCTATATTCGCACACGGACGACGATCCTCAAAATACCCTCTTCCTTCCGTTTGGACCACGACCGGAATACGTATGGACGCTCCTCGATCAGAATTGCCATACTTGAATTCCTTGTAGGAGCACGTCTCATGCTTACCTGTAAGGCGTTGCTCAATGCCATCTCCATAATTCTCAATATGGAGATGGTGACGGCTTTCCAGCTTGCGGATAGCCTCTTCAATAACAGCTTTGCCTCCTGGAGAACGCATCTCCTCGGTTGAGAAGTTGGTATGACACCCTGCTCCATTCCAATCCCCCCGTACCGGTTTTGGATTAAGAGAGATAGACACCCCATATTGTTCTGCAATGCGGTATAAGAGATACCTCGCTAAATGTAATTCATCAGACCCCTCAAGAGGAGAAACGGGGCCTATTTGAAATTCCCATTGTCCGGGCATCACTTCAGCGTTAATACCAGATAAGGTTAGACCTGCAGCTAAACAGGCATCCATGTGCTCCTCAACAATTTCTCGACCAAAAACCTCATCAGCACCCACACCACAATAGAAAGGACCCTGTGGAGCCGGATAGCCTTGTTCAGGCCAGCCTAAAGGGCGTGACCCTTTGAACATGGTGTACTCTTGCTCCCATCCAAACCATGCATCTTTATCCTCGTGACGTAATGCTACCGGTTCTAGCTGTGAGCGGGTATTCGTCGGATGCGGTTCTCCTCCTGATTGCAAAACTTCGCAAAGAACCAGGACATCATCCGCGCCTCGCAAAGGATCGGGAACCGTTCGAATGGGTTTAAGAACACAGTCAGAGTTATCACCCGTTGCTTGATTGGTGCTTGAACCATCAAACCCCCACATGGGAGGGGTCTCTTTATCAACGAAGTTCATGATCTTAGTTTTAGACCGTAGGCGAGCAGTGGGTTGCGTGCCGTCGAGCCAGATGTATTCAGCTTTAATGACCATCGCTATTCGCTCTTATATAGACAAATCATTCAATGATATACTTATGGAGTAAGTGAAGATATGAGTAAAATCAAAACTATACAGCTAGCAGCCGATTGCCTTAACCCTATCGTTACTATAGATAAAACTTGGCCAGAGCCTTGCGTGTTTTTAGGAGACTCCTTATCACAAGTTTTTAAAGTGTCTTCTCCCTCCAATCCTATAATTCCCCTTTACGCTCAGACTATGGGACCGTTGTCTCAAAAGATAGCTGCTGTTAATTTACGCAGAGTTGCCCCCTTTACTCCTGATATCTTCATTCTTGAAGTAACCAATAGCTGCAACACAAAAACTTATGGGATGGTAGCAGTTCCTCGCAACACAATACCAATCTTCAATATTAAAAACTCGTAAAGGACTCCAAGTTAGATGTATCTAAAATTGCATATCGTGGGTTATAGCCGTACCGAGAAGATCCTACATGAACATGTAAATTGTGTCGCATTGACACGCTACGTTTTCCATGCGTGTGTCCAGCCAACACAATGAAATCAACATTTGAGTACTTTTTAGATATAGCTAGTAGCTTATCCCCCAGCGTTCGATTCACATACCAAGGACGCATCCTTAGCTCACAAGGTTGTCCGCGGAAATAGCTCGCTTCTAAGAATGGAGGCACATGCGTCAAAACGATAACCTTCTTAGCTTTAGCTTGCAATGCTTCTTGAATAGAATGTTCAATATGCTCAGCACAAGAATTAGCCAGATTTTGCAAAGCTTCAAAGAGATAATGGGTGCCTTGTCGTAAGGCTATAGCTAGATCATATATGCCTTTAGGGAAGTAAAGATCTGTCATGACCATATCAATGCCCACGCCCCCTCCTTCTTGTGCGTCATAAAGGCCACCATGTCCCACTAAAAAAACATCCGGTGTGAGCGACACACAACCTGTATCAGGCATCCAGTTTAGAATGCCCGAGGGAACGCTTTTGCAAACATCTTGGACGCCCCGTTGAGTAGCTTCAATCCATCCCCCATAGTAATCATGATTCCCTAACACAAAGTAGATAGGACGTTGGTAAGCCCCAGAAAGGATTCCCAAATAGTCTTTAATAGTGTGGGATTCAGCGATATCTCCAGTGATTAAAAGTGCATCAGACTCTCTTTTATGAAGCTCTTTTATGAAGCTTATAAGCGCTTCTTTACTCCGTAAGTGGTCTAAGTGTGGGTCCGTAATCCAATCTAAAATCAACGCGCGCTCCATTCCAAATCAGTTTGAATCGTGATGATGAGACGTTCTAATTTTTGTTGGTGTTTTTCAAGTGTGTCCATCTTATATTGTAGCTTTTGAACATGTTGCTGTAACCGTTTGACTTTATGGGCTTGAGTGTAAAACTGCGAACCAAGAGTTGCTGCACCTATCAGCAGCATGACGATTAAGGTCGCTAAGAGCCAACCGGTTCGTTTGCGCAGTATATAACGATTTTTATCAAGCTTTTTTACGGTGTCTTGTGCTATTTGTTGAGCATCTTGACGGATCTTTTGTGTCATTTGAGGAGCGGCCATGAAATTTTCAGGTATTTCGATAACACTTTCTGTAATCCTGCGCCGCCCGCCTTTGAAGTATTGTCCAGGGCTTCCCACGTAAAAGGATTTAGCATAGGATAAATACAAAGAATGCGCATTTTGCGTATAACAAGTGATTATGCATACCTCGAAAACAATCCAGTCCCCTTCAGGCAAGTATACTCTAAAAGTCCTTACCAAGCGACTCCCCTCCACAGTTTATCCGAAAAACCTAGGTGTTGATACCGTAGTTTCGGAAGGCATCGTAACCAACGCAAACGGCACTCTAATATCTAAGATTGAACGTAATTTTTCTTCTTTTGATCATAGCTTTGTCCTTAAAGACGACCAAGAATATCTCATCACAGGTCGACATTATCTAGGACAGACTGTCATAAACTTAGATACAGGCGAAGAATACAACGATCCCACCTATGAGTCAGGGGCAAACTACAGAAGTACTGAATTCATTTGGATTAAGTGCTGGCTTGATCCTACAGGTACAACCTTAATCGTAAATGGGTGCCATTGGGGAGGTCCTTCTCTCTACAAGTTCTATGATTTTTCCAACCCTTCAGAAGGCTGGCCACAATTAGAAGCCCCCTATCTCTATGAAGGGGATCCCGATCAAAACGGACCTCATTTCTATGAAGATGGCTCTTTTAGTCTTCTTATAGAGGATGACGAAGGGATCCCAGAAAAGGTTGTTGTGCTTAAAAGAGAGAATAACACGCTAATAGAAATGTCTTAAGGAATGGTTTCTGTTCCTCCATCTTGCCCTTCGTGTAAAGGAAGCGGTGTCTGTTTCATATGGCTCCCCAAACCGCCTGGTATTCTTCCTAAATATTGGTATCTACATATGAAAGTAGGATATGATAGGGTTCGTTGCTACGTTTGTAATGGATATGGCACCTTGGAACCCGATAGCTTGCCGCATATGGATCCCAAAAAATGGAAACATAAACTGTAAGACGCTTTTATTGGCCAGACCATAGAGAGGCGCCGGCACGATAGGTTACTCCAACTTTAAGAGGGTTGGGATGTGCGTGTGTCAAAAATATCCCCCATTGTCCCGTTTGAAGGGTAATAGAAATTGTCCATGCCATTCCCTCCCCAACAGCATCATCAAACAAAATTGTAGGACTTCCCCCTAAAAGAACAGCGACCGCAGGGGCACCTCCAGCAGGTCGATATGCGGCAACACGTTCCCCATAGAACCTAGCATCGGCACCCAAAGTCTCATCGAAAATCGTAACCCAAATATCCGTAACAATAGCAGAGGGACTAGTGATGTTTACAGTACCGATGAGCATATTTGTGCCCGCACTGTAAGTACCAAAATCCCGTCTGTCCCCGTGGTAAAAACGAGATCCGGATGTGTTTTCATGATATGCGTAACCATCCGACGTAGTTACTAAATCCCCCGGACGCCTCCCTGGTGTGCTGCTTGCTTCTGCAAGGTCCGCATATGTCCAATTGGTATAAAGCTTAGCCGTCATGGTCCTTCTCTTCCATCGTATACAATAAGGTCTACAGAATAAAGATACTTACGATCAATAGAGTCATTCCAATCTCTAGCTCGCAAGATTAATCCCGTGGGGGATAAATATGCAATTTGCATGGCTCCAAAATCCGTTAAGCCGGGGATAGAACTTCTAGCTAAGCCTTCTAGTCTTACGGGACTACTTAATCCAGCAAGACCTATCTGTCCTTCAAACACAAAAAAGTCCCCTGTAGTTGTAGCAGGACTCCCTGTTAAATCCTCCCACGTTACAACACCACTAAGCTTAATCCATCCAAAAAATTGCTCCAATCCAAGTGAGCTATACGTGGGGACAAATATCGGGTTTCCTATTTGAACCGTCCCAGATCCTGATGGAGTATGAACAGTTGTATGCCATTTTTTATGGCTGCGCACATAGGTGGGAAAAGTTCCAAAAGTATCAGAAACCTCTAATCCTTCACCCGGAGTAATGTTGATACTTGTCGCCCCGGTAGAAGATCCCGCTACTAAAACATCAGAAAGAGCATCGGCAGCTAAAGGAATCCAGCTAGCTGCCCCTTCGTCATACTGATATATGGAAGAGTCCGCATCTACAATACATAAATCCCTATCAACGACGCCTTGCGGGGTCCCATAACTATCCCTTTCGGTAGTATCAGAAAATTTCCAATATGTTGTACGCTCAGGCATCGTTATACAACTAACTCCCAAAGTTCTTCAATTTCCACACGAGCAACCACGAAGTGACGACTCCCAGCACTTGAACTTTCTCGAATTTGTAAGTAGTAGTTTAAAGTTCCGCTATCGAAGAAGATTCTTGTCTCTCCTTCTAACCCTGGAGAAATCCCCCCTAATCCTTCCCTACGAAGCACCGCGGTTAAAGCTCCGTTGCTCCATTGTTCTTCTACTACTAAATGTTGACTGAAAATAGATCCAACCCCTCCCGGCTGGAACCCCCCTTGTCCAAAGATACGAAACAATATGTAATCACGCACCTTACCAGAGGCGTTTAGTAAAGGGGCCCCAATCGTCTGAAAAGACCCACTGCCATCCGTAGTCCATTCTGCAGTTCGAGTGGTAGAAATTACTTCACTTCGAATAACCCCTCCATCCATGGATTGAGCACCCAAAACAAGACGAGTAGGCTCAACTAATGTAGGATCAGCAACCGAAGCAGTGTTTCCTTGAGTTAAAACGGTATCCCAATTAGGAGTTATGCCGGTCCTATCAAAACGAGGCACCCAAGCATTGAAGGGAACACCACCAGCTAAAGCATTAACCCCCTCCCAAGCAATAAGGTCTCCCCCTGAAAAGGTACCAATGGGGAAGGATAAGGCAACGCCCGGTGAAGGACCGTTCCCTTGAAAATCCAACACTTGATCCGATGCCCCGCCAGGGGTCAGATTCATAACAGAATTAGGATTTCCAACAGGAAGATATACGCCGATCATTTGACCGGGCTGTAACGTAGAAATCAAAGGTAATTTGACATCAATTGGAGCACCTGCAACGGTATCCATGATAATCAAAATGGTATCGGGAGTAGGATTAACAGATAATCCAGAAGGCGTTGTGAAATAAACTACCGTATCACTTCGCAGGCGCCCTCCAGCAGCTCCTGTACCCACCGCAGCCCAATCAACATCCGTAGCGCCCGTCTTAACGTAGGGACCAGTCCCGTCTTCAGCTAACGCTAAGGAACCCAAAGGACCCGGAGTGCCTGCACCTGCAGAAGGATCCGCGTCTACCTCAAGTATTTGAGTAGCGTTCCAAGTCTTTCTGCCTAGAATTGTGGCCATATAGCCTCTTACACTATGAAAGTATAAGAGAAAAAATGCTAAGAAGCTGCCTTAGCTTCTCTACTCTTTCCCTTAAGTTTAACGGGACCTACGGTCATTGACATAAGACGCCCCTCCATCTTAGCCATTTGAATAATTGTAATGACCTCTGAAAGCTCTTGACAAGCCCTGTCTAAAACAGCTTTGCCCGTTTCTGGATGCGATGATTGACGACCTTTAAACTGAACGATCAAACGAATACGGTTGCCTGCCGCTAAAAATTTACGTGCCGCTCGTAGTTTGACCTGGAAATCATGATCACCAATTTGTGGTCGAAACTTGATCTCCTTAATTTCTTGTGTCGCACGCTTCTTTTTAGCTTCACGAGATTTCTTGGATTGCTCATATTTGAGCTTTCCGTAGTCGATTATCTTACAAACAGGAGGGTCCCCTCTCCCGTTAACCTCTACCAAATCTAATCCTTCCTCCTGAGCTTTTGCTAAAGCTTCCTTTGTAGGAAGAACCCCCAACATGGTGCCGTCTGAACCTATAACTTTAACCTTCGGTGCCCGTATCCTACGATTCATTCGAGGCTCACGAGACGTCGATGCTTTAGATGTTTTCCGTGACAGTTTAATCGCTCCTTTTAAAGGAAGACAATTCTAAGAATCGTCTGCTTCCCACCAGTCATCATCATTTATGTAATCGTAAGCATCTAACCCGTCATCAAAATACGAAGGATCGTAAATATCATCAAACCTACTTGCCACAATACGCCCCTTTGTATTCGTAAAAGGCTCAATCTTTTTCTTCTTTTCTTTTGAAGAAGATTTCTCCTTAGACTTACATTCTTTTTCACACTCGGGACATGATGCCCATGTGAATAACAGAAGAATGCGCCCAGAACCCTTACAGACAGAACAAATATCTTTAGTAGCCATTAGATATGCGTATGTGAATGAAGGTGCTGTCCTCTACTATACCACATCTTGTTGCTAGAGAAGAACAATAGGAAGAAAAATTACGGAGTCTCGAAAATCCTTCCCTTCATAAACGCTACCGTACCCCCATAACCATCGGGAATTTCACGAACAATGGCAATCCGTGCGGCTTCCCCGGCCAATAAGCCCCCTGTTTGTGCCTGTGTAAAGCTAACTGTTCCTTTGACTAATACTCCAGCAGTACTGTTAGTTGTGGTTCCCATAAACGCTAACCGAGTACCCCAAGAAGTATTAAAAACATTGAATCCTTCATTCTGTCTTTCAAATGCTGCGGACAGGGTCACAAGTCCAGTGCCCGAGGACTCCCCCGTAATCCATACCTCCACGGTAAGCCCGTTTCCCGAGTAAGACTCAGGAATGATAATGTGCCAAGCCATACCATAAAAAGTTGTTGTGCTGCCAAAACCGGAAAGACCTAAAAATTGAACAGGATAAGAAGCACCCTCGGTAGTTGTATGTGTGGCCGGTTGAGCATTGTTAGGGAGCCCACTGGCTAAAGTGCCTGTACTCGTTTTACTAACATTATCTGGTGTTAATAAGATCTCAGGCATGCGACGGACACCGCCTCCCATAACCTCAAAAGAAGACCCCCCTTCATCAGTAAACATCAATGTCTGGTTCGCATCATTACGAATCCATAAGGTGCCGTCTCCAACCTTAGGTGTGGAGGGATTCGATGATTGTGCCGTTAAAACAAGACCCGTAGGATCTATTAATCCAGTAACTGTTAGCTTCCCATTGATTGTGACCTCACCGTCATTCCCTGACCCTCCTGAAGACCCTGGATTGAGAACGATATTACCTCCATTGCCTGTACTCCCGCCTCCAGTTGCATCCCCGGCATTGATAACCACATCGCCGCCATTTGCAGTTCCTGTTCCGTTGGTGTTATCACCCGCAGAAATAGTAACCGATCCACCCGGAGTAGAGGTTCCCGTACCTGCACCCGCACTAATTGTTATGGGACCTCCGGGGTTAGTCGCATCATCAGAAGCTGAATCGCCTGCACTAACAAAAACACCACCACCCCTAGATCCAGAACCGCCTCCCGTAGCAATCTGAGCACCCGCCGTTAGAGTAATATCACCACCGGGTGCGTTTACCGTCCCGTTGGCAAAACCAGCAGTTAAAGAAATAGAACCACCAGGAACGAATGCATTCTCACTCCCCGCCTGGCTCCCCGCTGTTATCGTTATGTTTCCAACGGAGTTTCCAGTGCTCCCGTTCGTATCTCCTGTTGAAATATCAATACTGCCAGATTTGTTTGCTGTAGCTCCAATGGGCCCTGTTCGTATGAAAATATCACCACTGTCTGTTAAGGTGTCTCCTACAGCTCCAAAAATACTAGCGGCATCATTTGCTTGTTGTGTCGTAATCCAAATATCACCCGTTTCCGATCCCGTGCCCGAAGGGCCCCCTGAACGAATGATGATTTCGTTTGGCTTGGCCGACCCCCTCGATTCCCCCGAACGAATACCAATAGCACCTCCAGCAATGTTTCCTGATCCGCTATAAGCGTCGCCACCGCGTACAATTGTTGCTCCGGGATTACCTGTTCCTATATTATCAGTGCCCCGAAATAGTGTCCTGCTTCCGGCATTACCAGAAGTAATTGTGACGCCGCCAAACTCAGAGCTAATTTGTGTTAATGATCCTACCGTATGGGTATTGGTATCCAAATCCCCAAAACCACCAACCACCAAAACAGGACCAGCAGCCCCTCCATTACCCGAACCATCTAAAGTGCTCCTAGAATCGCCTCCCCGAATCTCTATCCTCCCCCCGTTAGAAGCATTATCCGCGGACCATGTAGCTCCCCCTTTAATGAACACAGAACCCCCAGGAGCTTGCCCTGTCCCTACAAAGTCGCCCGCATAAAGGAAAACATCTGTTCCTTTACGGTCATTACCTAACGATCCCTGCCCTCCCACTCCTGTGTGTTGTCCGTGCCTTTGTGCAAAAACCGTATGCGCAGCCCCAATTGTTTCAATATCCTTAGCCTGATCCCATGCTAAGAAAACATCCAAATCACCATCATATGTAGCAGTAAAGGCATTGTTGTTGCCAAGCGAAAGCTGATTGCCCGCGTCCGTTACCGCGGTTCCTACAGGAGCTTGTACCGTATTAATTTGAGCATCTGGGATAATCTGCCCATTCACGTAAATACGAGGCACCATAGCCGTCGTACTATCATCGTATGTAATCGCAATGGAGTTCCAGGAATCCATGCGAATGATGCGAACCGTAGCATCATCCGTTCCTAAGAATTGCCAGATGCCATCAGTTGTGGAAAAAGCCCTCTTGAATAGAATACTAACGCTTCCACCATCCGCACTAAGCTCATTCTCCGTTGTAATCGTCCAGCCAGCTGCGCTATATCCCGTATCTGCTAAAGATCCTTGATTCCCCTCACCATCGCTACGCGGGCGGAAAAATACCATAACAGTCCCGCCACCCGAAAAAATATTGTCAATACTTGCATTCTTAATGAAACTTAAAACACCAGAAGTACCATCAAAATCTAAAGCGCCGTTTGCATATACCGCACCACTAATGACACCACTTGTTAAATTTCCTGCTAAATCCACTACCGTAGTTCCAGTTCCAGGATAACTTGCAATGTCTCCTATATCTACATAGGCAACTAAATCTGTAAGCGGCACACCTTGACTTCCGCTTTGTGCCGAAGATCCTCCAGCATTCAAAACAAAATCCGAACCCGTGTCGTCTGTATATACCAATACATTTGGAGAATCATTTCGCACCCAAAGCCGACCCTCTCCCGCTGCTACCGAAGGACCAGGAATAGACGCAGCCTCTAAAAATTGAAGCGCACTAGACCCTCCTATCGTCACTAATCCTTGAGAACCTGTCCCCGTCCCACTACCAGGAGTCAATACAATCGATCCCCCCGTCGTATTACCTGGAGTCCCATTTGTATTTGTTCCTCCA
>JALVSJ010000089.1 GCA_027024445.1 Desulfobacterales bacterium | reverse complement strand
GTTCCACTCTCTCTAAAGAGTTGAGTGCCGGGAATGCGGAGGGGGCAAAACTCCCCCGCTGATAAGTCGCTGAAAAGACCAGCCCGGGAGACTCGGAACGAAGACAGGGCACCCCTATCGGCGGCGCTTACACGTTGGTGATTTGCCGGGCTTGCACGCCGGTGGCTGGGGGATGGAATAATATCTGAGGGCAGGAGCATTCGGGGGCTCAGCTTGATTGAAAGGCTCATGCATATTTTACGGATGATAAAGTTCGAGCACACCATCTTTGCGCTCCCTCTGGCGTATGTGGGCGCCATCATGGGAGCTAAGGGATGGCCGGGCCTTCATGATGCGATTTTCATCCTGCTTGCCATGATCGGGGCAAGGAGTGCTGCAATGACCTTCAACCGCATTGCCGACCTGCGCTTTGATCGCCTCAATCCTCGGACAAAAGATAGAGAACTTGTGGCTGGAAAGCTCACCACTTCTTTTGCTATGGGTTTCCTTGTTTGCTCGCTCGCACTATTCTTTCTCTCAGCATGGGCCCTTAACCCCCTTTGCTTATACCTATCCCCCATAGCCCTAGCTGTTATCTTGGGGTATTCCTATACCAAGCGTTTCACATGGCTATGCCATATCTTTCTCGGGTTAAGCCTTGCTTTGGCCCCAGTGGGAGGCCACGTGGCAGTAACCGAAACGATCAGCCTGCCGGCCGTGCTCTTTGCTGTTGGTGTGCTGTTCTGGGTGGCGGGATTCGATGTTATATATGCATGCCAGGACATACAATTTGACAGAAATATGGGACTTCACTCCATGCCTGCACACCTGGGCGCACGGAAGGCCTTACAGTTGTCTTCCGTGTTTCATTTCTTTTGCACGCTATTTTTTATCCTCGCAGGATGGATGGCACGTATGCCGTGGCCCTATTTCGCAGGGACAGCCGTTGCTGCTATTTTGCTCGTCATTGAACACAGGGTTGTATCAGGAGGAAAGTTTGAAAAAATCGATCTGGCATTTTTTACGGTGAACAGTTATGTAAGTGTCACGCTGCTTGCGGGAGTGGTGGCCTCTTTGATAGTAGGCTGAAGAACATCGGCTCTGCCAGCCGTTGTATTCAGGCAGGGCCGCCCTGTCTGCCGTCCGGAGCCAGGCAGGCGGAATGCGCGATGGGGTTGTGGTAGACTGCTTTATCCGCTACCTGAGCATCCCTGCTCGGACCGTCATGGGAGTCACGAGGAGAGCCCATCCGGTAGATGCAGTCTTCCAAGGACCTCCAGACGGCGTAGTTAAGTATGAGCGGGGCAAAGCTCCCCCGCTGATAAGTGGCAGCCGGACGGCGCCCTCCCGCCGGTCACTACGAAAGTGAACTATCAATCCCCATTAGCTTGAGGGAGCGGTTAAAAGACAAATAGAGGTAATATCTAAGTACATGAACTGACGACTGAAAGGATTGATTTGAATGAAACCAAAGCCCTGGAAAGTATTAAAATCAACAAGGGACACCTCTTATCGTGTTTTTTCCATCAGGACCGATACGGCCCAATCCCCTCGCAATGGCTCAGTGTATGAATTTTACATCCTGGAATCTAACCCCTGGGTCAACGTGATCCCTTTAACGGCAGATGATAACGTCATTCTCGTAAGACAATATCGCCACGGCATCCGCGATCTTACATTGGAGATCCCCGGAGGACTCGTTGACGACGGCGATACTCCTGAGCAGGCAGCGTGGAGGGAGTTGGCGGAGGAGACCGGCTACAGTGCAGATGAAATGATTTCCCTAGGCGCAGTACATCCAAATCCTGCAATCCAGAATAACCTTTGTTATACATTTCTGGCAAAAGGGGCTTATAGGGCTGGCAAACAGCATCAAGATACTGCAGAAGATATTGAAGTGATTGTCAGGCCCTTGAAAGAAATCCCGCAGATGATTAAGGAAGGCGAGATTACCCATTCGCTGGTTATAGTGGCCTTCTATCGTTATTTCATGGAATATTTAAGAACCTGAGACTCAGCATTCAAGAGGTCTTCCACCCCGCTTTATTCCCCTTCCCCCCTTTGCTAAAAGGGGAGCTGGCGAAACAAAGAATATTCCCCCATTTGCTAAAGCCTACCTGCTACAGGCAGGGGGGCAGGGGAATTTAGGGATACGTAGGTTGGATATGAGGCTCGGATATTAATGCATAATCGATATCCTCAAAACATAATACTCATAGGATATAGATG
>JALVSJ010000088.1 GCA_027024445.1 Desulfobacterales bacterium | reverse complement strand
AAATTCTCGTTTGCCAGTCCCTTATCCCATCCCTTGAACACATAATGCCTGAACTTCACCCAACCTGGCGTCATCCACCATACCTTTTCTCCGCCAGCTACTTCTTCCTGGATCTTATCGCGCTCCTCCTCACTAGCCAGCATATCCATACAATGGGTGGCGTTTATTCTCACTACCCCCTTACCTTGTTCCTCAATTATCTTCTTCATGGTACGTGTGGGATTGTCGCCATTGACATAACAGAACTTCCCTCCATAGACAACAAGAACCTTATCAGATATCTCCTTTGCCTTCTTGATTCTGACAATCAACTGCCTCTCTAGCTCCAGAGGTCTTTCATGCAGGCCCGGGGTATTATAAAAGATATGCTTTGCATTAAGAAAACCTTGTTTTTTTAAACGCTTCAACTCCAAACTTAATGTTCCGCATGACACTATTACGATGTCTTCAAAGGAAATCTCTCCCATGGTAATCCCCCTTATGACCCCTAGTACTTTAGTGCCAGTTCATATCCGCTGTGAATGGCGGAAAATATATCTCCAACCTGAGCAGCATCACCAATAATCTCTATATCCTTGACCATGTCCTGGATGTCTTTTCCAGGTCCTGGTGCCGAATTCATGCCTGAAGCCAGGATCACAGTCTGAAAAGGCGCAAGTGTTTTTGCGACTCCATCCTGTTCAACCTCGGCCTGTTCGGGGCTTAATCTTTTTACGGTTGTATGGGGCATCAGGGTCACGTTCGTCATCTTTTCTATCCGCATCAGTGCTAGCTTCCTCGTGACCATTTCCATCATGCTTCCTATAGGATCGGTCCGCTTTGTAGCAACCACTTCGTAACCCTCTTTGCCTAGTTTTTCAGCTATTTCAAGGCCCACCCTGCCAGCACCGATTACCAATACCCTAGGGCCTTTCACTTCCTTGCCCTCGAGGTATTCAACAGAAGTGAGGACATACTGAGTTTCGAGCCCCTCAATCTTAGGGACGTTCTGCACGGCGCCAACAGCCCACACAAGCAGATCAGGGCCATAATCTCTTATTAGCCCTTCGTCCGCCTCGGTACTCAGAATCACCTCTACGCCGTAGCGGCGCACTGCTCTTTCAAGGTCTTCCAACCCTGCCCTCATTTCAGCTTTTCCTGGACATCTCCACGCCAATGCGAATTGCCCGCCCAGGTAATCGTTCTTTTCCACCAGGCGCACATTGTGACCTCTTTTGGAAAGGTATAGTGCGGCTGACATACCTGCTGGCCCCCCGCCAACCACCATCACTTTCTTTGGGCTCTTTGTCCTGGCCAGTGGCGGTCTGGCTATCTCAGGGTTCAAATTGCAGCCCAGTGGTTCACCACTCTTTAGCCTGTGTAGACACCCCTGCAGGCAGTAGCCACAGCGCATAGTCTCGTCCAACCTGCCTGTTTCCCACTTATTCAAGAGGTCAGGATCAGCAATGAGTGGTCTCCCTACGGCCACAAGATCTGCCAGACCCTGCTCTACAATTCTCAGGACCCTGTCTGGTCTACCCATTCGCCCTGCTGCAATCACAGGCAAGGAAGTGTGATGCCTGACCCACAGAAGCGCCTCAACTTGTGGGTCCTCGGGCAATGCCCCATGGTGAAAATACCATGGGGGACTGAAGCAGGAACTGCCCATCCCTACATGAATGGCTGCCACCTTTTCCTCCCCAGCTAGATCCAATAGGGGTAGCAAGTCCTCATGAGAAATCCCGTAGTCCGCGGACATCTCGTTACCCGAAATGCGGATGATCAAAGGAAGATCGGGTGCATTAGCCTTTACGGTGGCCAGCACCTCTCTTGCAAAGAGGACGGGGTCTTTTCCATACCTGTCGCCCCTTTTGTTGATTCTGGTATTCAAGAACTGGGAGACAAGGTACCCGTGGCCTGCCTGAATTTCTATGAAGTCAAAACCCACATCATAGGCCTTTTGAGCTGCTTCTCCATATGCAGTGATAATTTCATCTATATCTGACTCACTTAGAACCTCAGATTCCTGGCCTGTTGTGGGACATTTTATTCTTGAAGGGGCCTTGGGGGGGCCTCCAGAGGCCTTGGGATTTGCTGCTGCACCTGCATGATTCAGGTGAATGCAAGCAAATCTGCCCTCAGCATGGATTGCCTCCACTATCTTGCTCAATTCCTCAGCGCTATAGGTGAAATGTATCGCCAGTTGCTTGGGGTGCTCTCTGCCTTCAGG
>JALVSJ010000087.1 GCA_027024445.1 Desulfobacterales bacterium | reverse complement strand
TCCAGCGAGCCCAATCGAGAGAAGGTGGGCGAGGTGACCAGAAAGCAGATCGAAGAGATTGCGAGGCTTAAATTCGAAGACTTGAATGCCAATGACATTGAAGCCGCCATGCGTACCATTGAAGGAACTGCACGAAGCATGGGTATAACAGTGGTGGATTAATCAGTTCAGGAGAGGAAGTTCGAGATGGCCAAACGGGGTAAGAAATATAGAGAGAGTTTGCAGAAAGTAGACAGGAAGAAGCGATACAGCTTTGACGAGGCGGTCCAATTGGCCCTGGATTGCTCATATGCCTCTTTTGATGAGACCCTCGACCTGGCGGTCCGACTAGGGGTTGACCCGCGTCATGCCGACCAGATGGTCAGGGGAACAGTGGTTCTGCCCAATGGAGTGGGTAAGAAGATAAGGGTGGCAGTGTTTGCCAAAGGTGAAAAGGAGAAAGAGGCGCTTGAGGCAGGGGCCGATTATGTGGGCTCTGACGACTTAGTGGAAAAGGTCCAGAAGGGATGGCTGGAGTTTGATAAGGCCATTGCGACCCCGGACATGATGAGTGCAGTCGGTAAACTGGGGAGAATTCTTGGACCAAGGGGCATGATGCCAAATGCCAAGCTTGGCACTGTAACTTTTGATGTGGCCAAGGCAGTGAATGAGATCAAGGCCGGAAAGATTGACTTTAAGGTCGAGAAGGCTGGAATCGTCCATGCTCCTATGGGAAAGGTCTCTTTCGGGGTCCAGAAACTTTTGGAGAACATAGCTGCTTTCATGGATACTATTCTGCGACTGAAACCCGCAGCCAGCAAAGGTACCTATCTCAGAAGCATAGCCCTATCCACCACCATGGGTCCCGGAATAAAGGTAGACCCTGGTTACGTTAAAGACCTATTGGCCCAGGCTTCGTGAGCCGGTGAGCAAATGAGACTGTAGGGATAAGAAGCCTCGCTGGTTTTCCGAGGAATAAGATGTAATAGGTCGGGAGAACAAGTACTGAAATTTTAGACATATGAGAAAAGGTCAAAGACAGTAGGTGCTAACAGGGTCTCGCCGTCTCAGGCGATATGAATCGGCCCTGGGGGCTTAAAACGAACAGCCTACCGAGACCGGGAAGTGAATTTGGCGGGTACACTACGGGGCGAATTCCACCACCCACTCAGCAACTAACTTCTCTGTTACGGAAAGCACCTCTGCTTTGGCATTGATATGTCAAGAGGAGAGGAGGTGAATATGGAAAGATCTCAAAAGGTAAAATTTGTTGAGGACATGAAGGGCCGCCTTGAAAGAGCCAAGGCAAGCTTTCTGGTCGATTACAAGGGCCTCAATGTAGAGGCGATTAATCGGCTCAGGAAGGATCTGCGCGGTGCAGGGGCCGAGTTTCAGGTCATCAAAAACAGGCTGCTGAAACTGGCTGCACAGTCCACTGATACCGCCCAATTGGAGGATTTCATGCGGGGGCCTTCGGCCATAGCGTTGAGCTATGACGATCCTGTTGCACCAGCAAAGGCCCTGGTGGAGTTTTCCAAGGAGTTCGAGCAACTGGAGATAAAGGCTGGTCAAATTTCGGGCAAGGTGATGGACCTGGAAGCCATAAAAAGGCTTGCAGAGTTGCCCAGCAGGGATGTGTTACTGGCGCAGGCCCTATCTGCAATGCAGGCGGTCCCCGCGGGCTTTGTGAGGGTGCTAAATGGTATAATTCTTCAACTTCTTTATGTGTTCAAAGCAATCGAGCAGAAGAAGTCCGAAGAGCAGGCATAAACCAGATTACAAGAAAACTTACTGGAGGTTAAGATAATCATGGCTGATATTACCAAGGAAGATGTGATCGAATATATTTCGAATATGACCGTCCTGGAACTCTCTGAATTCGTGAAGGAACTGGAAGAAAAATTTGGGGTCACGGCCGCTGCCCCGGTTGCTGTGGCTGCGGCAGGTCCTGCCGAGCAGGCTGCTGAAGCAGCTCCGGAAAAGACCGAATTTGATGTGGTTCTTACCGCTGCAGGAGACAAGAAGATCCAGGTCATCAAGGCAGTGCGCACCATCACGGGGCTGGGCCTGAAAGAGGCCAAGGCCCTGGTTGACAGTGCTCCGGCACCAGTAAAGGAAGGGGTTCCTAAAGATGAGGCCGAGCAAATAAAGGCACAGTTGGAAGAAGCAGGTGCTACTGTCGAGGTCAAGTAACAATAAGAAATAAAAGGGCAGGGCGTAGAAATCCCTGCCC
>JALVSJ010000086.1 GCA_027024445.1 Desulfobacterales bacterium | reverse complement strand
CCCTTTTCCCATCGTTCCATGATTGCCCGCGCAATAAGGAGATCAGCAGGCGTGGTAACCTTTATATTCAATGGAGAGCATTCCATTACGTAAACCGGCATACCCATTTTTTCGACAAGTTGGGCATCATCGGTAGCATTGCTCCAGCCCTGGGTTCTTGCCCTCTGATGGGCCTCCCAAAGGATGGAATACTTAAAGACCTGTGGCGTCTGAGCGAGCCAGAGCCTATCCCTTTCCCATGTTTTTAGGATCCGCCGGCCCTGGCCAATCTCTTTCACCGTGTCATTGGCGGGGATACCGGCGATGACCGCCCCCCTGGTTTCAGCAACAGAAACGATGGATCCTATGAAATCAGGTCTTACGAAAGGCCTCACCCCGTCATGGATGACCACCAGATCGTAACGTCCTCCTGTCGCTTCAAGGCCAATGCCGACAGAATCCTGACGCTTCTCTCCCCCTGCCAATACAATCACCACCTTGCTCAGCCCGTAGCGCTTGACCACATTCTCCACACAGAAGTCAACATCCTGAGGAGGGACAACCAGGATTACCGCACTTATGGACTCAGCCTTCTCAAAGGCCTCCAGGGTAAAGGCAAGGATTGGTTTGTCCCCGAGTTCCAGGAACTGCTTTGGCCGCTCAGCACCCATGCGCTTGCCCTTCCCTGCAGCAGGTATTATTGCTGCAACCCTGGGACCCTTTGCCTTTTGCACTCTCCCCCCTGTCCGGCTGAAAATAAGGTGGGCACAAGGCACAGGACCTTGTGCCCACCGAGACCCATTATCGTGTACTCACTCCAGCTCCTGTGGGCTGGCTTGATCTTCTTATGCTGCTGCTACTTTCCTTGTCTGTTTCTTCAGCCGATTAATGCGCCTCCTAAGAATGTCCACTTTCCTTTTGTCCCTGGCCTCCTGTGCGGCCCTCTTCTCGGCCTTGAGCTGGGCTATCTTTTCTTTCAATTGTTTCGTGGTTATCCCGGTGAGCTTCTTTGCCTTTTTCCTCTTCGGAGTTTCGTCCTTGATGCCCCGGTATTCCTTTATAATTTCCAGGAGTTGTTCTTTTTTCATGGCATGGACGCCCTCCACGCCCGGGATCTCCTTGGCGATCTCTCTCAGCTCAGGGGCAGTCATTTTGTCCAGGGGCTTCTCTTCTTTTGGTGTCTCTTTCTTTTCCTCTTGTGTCTGTTCGTTTTTCACCTCTTCTTCCATTTTGTCCTCCCATATCTCAACCTTTGGTCCTATGAGCTTTTCCTCTGGCCCACGTCTTGTAATGCGATCCTTGCCCAAACTAGGCGATGTTTTCCTAAATTCGTGTTAACCAAAGGAGTTACTTTTCTTTCCTTTTTGAAAAAGGCTCTCCAAATTCAGAATCGGAAAATCAACTATTTATCCAAAAGGCCTAGGAGCTTACATGCGCCCGTAGCCCCAGTGCGTTAATCTTTTTTAACAAATGGCTTAAATAATTCAATAGGAATCGGGAAAAAGGTCGTAGAATTACTTTCAGAAGAAATCTCTCTCAGTGTTTGCAAGTACCGGAGTTGCAATGCCTCGGGATATTTTTCAATGATACCCGCAGCCTCTGCGAGCCTGTTGGCAGCCTGGTATTCACCTTCAGCGTTTATCACTTTGGCCCTTCGTTCCCTCTCGGCCTCTGCCTGCCTTGCCATGGCCCTCTGCATCTCTTGGGGCAGATCAATGTGTTTGACCTCAACTGTGGTGACTTTTATACCCCAGGGGTCAGTATGGTGGTCAAGGATGGTTTGCAGCCTGGTGTTTATCTTTTCCCTCTCTGAGAGAAGCTCGTCCAGTTCCACCTGACCGCACACGCTACGCAGTGTTGTCTGGGCCAATTGGGAAGTGGCAAAAAGGTAGTTTTCCACCTCAATCACTGCCTTCGTGGGATCCATCACACGGAAGTATACCACCGCATTGACCTTGACCGAAACATTGTCTTTGGTGATAACATCCTGGGAAGGTACATCCATTGTAACAAGTCGCAGGCTGACCTTAACCATCCGATCAATTACGGGAATAAGTATGATTACCCCCGGCCCCTTTGTCTTGATGACACGCCCCAATCTGAAGATGACACCCCTTTCATATTCTTTCAGGATCTTGATGGCTGAGGCCAGGAACATTATGATCAATACCAATGCCAGTAAGTAGAACATGACGACCCCCCTTAGTTTTTTACTTCACACCCTTTTCACTTTGAG
>JALVSJ010000085.1 GCA_027024445.1 Desulfobacterales bacterium | reverse complement strand
TCGCTCTGAAGAGATAGAAAAAACCGGCCAGTACCCTTACGACATTATGGCACAGATGGCAGAACTGGGAATGATGGGCATTCCATTCCCAGAGGAATATGGCGGAAGTGGGGGAGACTGGGTAGGTATGCATGTGTGCATAGAGGAACTTTCATGGGGGGACATGACACTGGGGGCCCTCCTGGATGTTACCACAAGTATTGTGGCCCAGGAGCTTTACGCATTTGGCACAGAAGAGCAAAAGAAAAAATGGCTTGTTCCTATTGCCAGGGGAGTGGAAATAGGCGCCTTCGGTCTCACAGAACCAAATGCAGGCTCAGATGCTGCCTCCATCCAGACCACAGCAATTCTTGATGGAGACGAATGGGTTATAAACGGCACCAAACAATTCATAACCAACATTGGCCTTGACAATGCCTCAATAATACTGGCCGCGGCAGTGACAGAAAGGCGAGCTAAAGGCAAGAACGTCATCTCAGCATTCATTGTGCCCAAGACCGCTCCAGGATTCCGCCTGGGCCAACGGTATGACAAGATAGCATGGCATGGGTCAGCCACGCACGAGGTGATATTTGAGGACTGCCGCATCCCAAAGGAAAACCTCCTCGGAAATCCAGCGAAGGGATTTGCCCAGCACCTGGAGGTACTGCAAACAGGCCGCATAAGCATAGCTGCCATTTCTGTAGGCATGGCCCAGGCCTGCCTGGATGAATCGGTTCATTATGCAAAAGAAAGAGTTCAGTTTGGCCGACCTATTTTTGATTTCCAGGCGGTTCAGTTCAAACTGGCGGATATGGCAGTGTCCATAGAACTCGCAAGAAACCAGTATTTGAAGGCTGCATGGCTCAAGGATCAAGGCAGAAACCACACCTTTGAGGCAACTGCCGCGAAGCTGTATGCGTCGGAGATGGCAGAAAAGGTAGCCAGTGATGCTGTTCAGATACATGGCGGCTACGGTTATATGAGTGAATATCTGGTATCCCGCATATATAAAGGTGCCAAGGTGCTTCAGATCGTGGAAGGGACCTCCGAGGTACAGAGGATGATCATCGGACGGATTCTAAGTCGTTGAGAGCCTTACTCCGTTACCACAGAACCTCAGGGCAGTGTAGGCGAAGAAAGGCATATGCGAAATAGACCAAAGGCTCAACTCTTTTCCCCCCTTTAACAAAGCCTGCCTGCTGCAGGCAGGCCTGCCTGACGGTAGGCAGGGGGGCCAGGGGGGATTTCTATTGGGAGGATTACAATGAGAGAAGTAGCAGTTCTAGGCGTAGCGATGACAAAATTCGGTGTATCGGAAAAGACTAACCTGGAGATGTTTGCCGAGGCAGGCCTAGAGGCCATGGAGAAATCTAACATTGAGCCAAAAGATATCCAGGCCCTCTTTTTCGGCAATTGTCTTGGAGGCTTTGAAGAAGGCCAACTCCACATGGCCCCTTTTGCCCACTCCGAATTGGGACTGCCCACGTCGGCCCCCGCAGTGCGCTTTGAGTGTGCATGTGCCACCGCCACTGTAGCCATAAGACATGCAGCGTTGCTTGTGGCTAGTGGCGTGTATGATCTGGTTCTGGCCGGCGGCACGGAGAGGGCTACCATTATGGGTACTCCACTTGCTACTAGAACTTTTGCCATGGCCTCTCAGGCCCAGCATGAATATGGTGCTGGCATAACATTTCCCGGGGTGTTTGCCATGGCGGCCCACATGTATTCCGCGAAGTATTCAGTACCCCTTCCCGAGCTAAAGAAGCATCTGGCTGAGATTGCTGTGAAGAACCATCGCCATGGTGCGATGAATCCCAAGGCACATTTTCAAAAGGAAATCGACGTGGACACAGTGCTCAACAGTATGTTGGTTGCTGACCCTCTTCAGTTGTTTGATTGCTGCCCCTTTTCAGACGGAGCCGCAGCAGTAGTAATAGCGGAGGCTGGCAAAGCAAAAGATCTGGTTGACAAGCCAATCTATATAGCAGGCATGGGTCAGGCTGCATGCGGCCCCCTTTACCTGCAGCAAGACCTTACCAGGGTGAAGGCAAGAGAGGAGGCTTTTAGACAAGCATCCTCCCAGGCAGGCCTTGGGCCAGAGGATATTGATGTGGTAGAGCTGCATGACTGCTTCACCATAGCTGAAGTGCTCGCCATAGAAAGCTTCGGTCTCTATGATTTTGGAAAGGGGTTTGATGCTGCCACCAAGGGAGAAACTACGTTTGGGGGCAAGGTAGTGGTAAACCCTTCCGGGGGACTGAAGGCCAAAGGTCACCCCATCGGTGCCACAGGCGCGGCCCAGGTCACAGAAATCGTGGAGCAGTTGAGGGGTGAATGTGGAGAGCGCCAGGTCCAAGGAGCCAAGGTAGGATTAGTGGATACCCTTGGCGGTGATCTGGGAACAGTATGCAATATCATTCTGAGGAGTTGAGATATGGAATACCCCATTACCTATAACAAATACCAGGAATACCTTCAGGAAGATCGAATCATAGGGCTCAAATGTGGCCAGTGTGGTGCGGTGAATTTTCCCCCTATGGCTGTGTGTCGAGAGTGCAGTGGCCGGGAGTTTGAAGAAGTGCCCCTCAAGGGTCAAGGGACTATTCGAACTTTTACGGTGATACGCGTTGCGCCTGAAGGAAGGAAGCCTCCCTACATCATAGCCATGGTGGAGCTCGACGAAGGCCCCTATGTAATGGGAAACCTGGAAGGGCTTTCCCCTGACAGTGCCACCATGGAACTCATAGGTAAGAGAGTCCACATGGGAAGCCACCTGGTTAAGGGCGATACCTATTCGCTCGGTGAGGTTTTTGTACCCTTATTCAGACTTATATAAAAACGGTGGAGACCGAGACACCCTTGGTGTAATGGCCGGCGCAATCTCTGGGGCACATCTGGGTGTTGAGGCCATTCCATCGAGTTGGATATCTTGCCTTGAAAATAAGCCCCTTATCGTAAAATTGGCACATCGCTTTGCAGCATCCGCCATCCATCTGATTGACCTCTACCACTATGTGGTCTATTATTTACGAAGGAAAGGTAGGGCTCAAAAATGAACATAAAGCTCCGTTCCACATTTGCCGTGGGCTCAACACAAACTGAACTTAGCACAGGCAATTCAGGGAAGGCTGTCAACATCAACCTAGAACCAGGCGCAACTGTAAGGGACTTGCTCCGATCGCTGTCCTCTCTGGGTCCGGAGAATCAATGGGACGACATAATGATCCACGTCTTTGTGAACGGCCAGCTCAGGGGTTACGACTACCCCTTGCGAAATAGGGACACTGTAGACCTCCACATCCCTGTATCGGGTGGATAGAAGACGACTTCACAGCCCCATGAACTTGGCTGCAATTGTCTTCATTATTTCGTTGGTTCCCGCAAAGATGGAAAGCACCCGTGTATCCCGCCATGCCCGAGCGATCGGATATTCCTCGCAATACCCATATCCCCCGTGCAGTTGCACGCACTGATCAGCCACCCGCATGGCCATCTCAGTGGTCCAGTATTTGGCCATTGAGACTTTTACCACTATATTCTTCCCTTCCATGTGATCCACAATGAGCTTATCAAGGAATGTACGGCCCAACTTCACTTCTGTTGCCATTTCTACAATCTTAAACTGTGTGTTCTGGAATTTTGAAATGGGTCTTCCAAAGGCTGTGCGCTCCTTGCAGTATTTTATGGTCATATCCAGCATGTTCTCAGCACCTGCCACAGCAGCGATCACGCACATGAGCCGCTCCTGCTGGAGCTTTTCCATCATCATCATGAATCCACCGCCCTTTTGCCCAAGCCTGTTGGCTACAGGAACCCGGCAATCTTCAAAAAACAGCTCTGCAGTGTCCTGGCTGTGCCATCCCACCTTCTTAATCTTCTTGCCCTTTTCAAAGCCTGTCGTGCCGGCCTCAACCAAATAAAGGTCGATAGCCTCATAGGGATTTTCAACCTTGGGGTCACGGGCTGCCAGGACTAGCAGGTCGCAGTTTATTCCATTGCTAATAAAGGTCTTCTGTCCATTGATGACAACGAAGTCTCCGTCTTCCACCGCTGTAGTACGGATGGCAGCAAGGTCGCTTCCAGCATTTGGCTCGGTCATGGCGATTGCGGTTATCATCTCGCCTGAAACACACTTTGGGAGATATCTTCTTTTTAGTTCCTCGGATGCGTAAGAGGTTATATAGGGCACCACCACGTCGCTATGAAGGGGGGCAGCCAGCCCCGTGTGATTGGTCTTAACCAGTTCTTCAGCAAGTATGACAGAGTATAAGAAATCGGCCCCCAGGCCCCCATAGTCTTCGGGTACCTGCATGCACAGAAATCCCTGCTCTCCCATCTTGCGCCACACGCTTTTGGGCACAATGCCGGCCTCTTCCCATTCATCCACGTAAGGGATAACTTCTTTTTCTAAGAATTTGCGCACCGCCTCCCTAAAAATCCTGTGCTCTTCGCTATACTGGATAATTTCCATAGCCCTTCCTTTTTAATGTATCCGGACACGGATTTCCAAGATCGGTCCTCTAATGGCAGAATCCATTGCTCTTTACCCGCCGGTGGGCATAGCTTCGCTGACTCCTAGCCTTCTACCCACTAACGAATAACCGATAAGTATTAGCTATTCTCAATCACTCCTATCCTTTAGCCACTCTGATTGACAACTTCCTTGCCGTCTGTCTAAGAGCTCGATCCGCAGTGAGTAGATAGCCATTGTGCCTCCGAGCTACCACTAAATACAACATATCATAGACTGGCTTCCTAGTGAGGCATGCTAGAGAAAAAGCTTCCGCACACAATTCCTTATCGCTGTACAACTCGTCAGGTAGAGATAGAGCATGGGCTAGTCCCCTTTCACACTCCTCTATTGGCAGGTTATTGAATTGATAGTATTTCCAAAATACATTAGTAACCTCTGAAACATAAAGAGTAGGAGCAACGACCCATTCAGCTTCTACCACGTACTTCTCAAAAGGACGCCCTTTCTTGCGCCTCAAAATAATTTCAACTCCAGCACTCGCATCCAACACAACAATCATCTTTCCCTATCCTGTCTTATCAATTCTGCCGGATCTGGTAAATCATCAGCCGTGGAAATTATCCTATCCCTAGAAATCTTCTCAATTATTTCCTTTCTCCGTTCCTTTAAATCCTTCTCCCCTATACCAAGGCCCTTGGCTAAAGTAACCACAGCCTGTTGCGACAAACTCCTTGCCTCCCTTTTTGCCTGTTCTTTAAGCTTAATATAGATCGGGTCTGGAAGCTCTCTTATCTGTAATGATGGCATAACCTCACCTCCGTTTGCATGCATTTTTCATAATAATGCATGCAATTGAGAATGGCAACTCTTTTCTGTCCACTTCAAACCTCTGCCCGCCCTTCTCCTCCTTTTCATTTGACATCCGGACTTTGTCAATTCACATTCTTTTCCTTCCCTAATTCAAGAGTAACCATTCAAAATTGAAAATTCACAATTAAGAAAGGCATTGCTCACCTCCTTACCCTCGATTTTCTCGCCAGCATCCCAGCCTCCCAGCCTTTTTCTCCAATAAATAACCCCCATAAATATCAAGAGAAGTTAATCCCAGGTTATGCGCCAATATTCAAATTGCCTCGTGGAGCAACGTGTAACACTCTTTCGGCGTCACCTGTTTGGTGAAAGGCAGTGGGACATCGTTTTGCTACGTTCCCTGCAGCATTCGTAACCTGAGCATCCCTGCTCGGACCGCCACGAGAGTTCAACGAAGGCTCATTCGGTAGATGCAGTCTTCCAAGGACCTCCCGACGCTGCTTCCCTGCCTGCTGGCAGGCAGGGGGAACTACCTATTGCCTTAAATAGATTCGGCTGGCCTCCGCGCATAATCTCGGTTAAATCTTGTGGACAGATCATAATAGATAGGTTTGATCGCGTAGTGATTCCCAAAAGAATCCGCTAGCAGTTTAGCCCAGACCCTAGGGATCAGATTGACCTTGAAGTTCCGCAACAGGGAGTTGTATTGAGACCTGTGCGGGAGGAGGCAAGACTCCACTGGAAAAACGACATCTTGGTCTTTTCCGAAACTACGGCTGAACATGCCAAAGAGGCTCTGGCTGAACACAGAGAGGGAAGACTGAAGACGCCCGTGGGATAGTGCAACTATTATTTGGCGTTTCTTTCTAGTCCCCCCAGTCCGATTGTGACCATCCGGTCTTTTCAATATGCCCGCATTCTGTACATTCATAGTACAAATCACCCTTGGGCGATTTTTTTGCATAGGCTTTACCACTACATTTTGGGCACTTTACAGGGACGGAATAGGTAAGCTTGTAGCCGCCGTAACCGTATCCGATGAAGCCAATCACGAGGATCGCTATGGCAAGAACAGTTTTTTTCTTGAACATCATTACCACACAAAGAACCATCACCGTGATAAGGAAAACCCCTGGCACCGCTATTCTCACGAATTGATGCATACCAATGGACATCTTTCCCCTCCTTTCCATCCGCTCCACCGTTAAGCTATTGCTGGTGGTACCTGCACAAGTACGGGAGCCTTCGCGGGTACGGTCTAATGATGACTTACTTCACATACGTAGCTGGACAGAGTCCCGCTGTCAACTCAAATCTCCAGGCCGGGATCTTTTCTGACTCCTCTACTTTACTCTGGAAAGGTGCACGTCCGTTGCTACGGACCCGACAAAGTCTTGAAGGTCCTTGAGATCATGACCGGTGATGATTTCGTAAAGCTTACGGTAGTCTATCTCCCAGTAACGATGCACCAAGAGGTCCCTAAATCTCGCCATCTTAGAGAGGCGGCTGGCCAAAGACAGGGGGTCTCACTAAGGCTTGGCCCGCATCTTCTTCACGACTCATTTGCTTCTTCAAGCGCAATCTTTTTAGAATAGGCCTTCCCTTCGCCATCATATAGGGTTATACTCTCTGCCTGC
>JALVSJ010000084.1:513-2221 GCA_027024445.1 Desulfobacterales bacterium | reverse complement strand
GGATAAGCCCATTCCGGTGCAGTGTATTCCCAGACATCAATTTGAAGCAGTATGTTGCTCTCATTTTTTAGCTCGCTTAGGTCATTTGGCAATCTTTTCAGCTTTCCTTTATCCGAGGCATATTCAATCCCCGAAAAAGCACGTATCTGTCTCATAGAGGAGCAATATATCGCCGAGAAGTTGTATCTGCTGTCCAGTTCCGCCACTTTTCGTCCAATCTCCTGAAAACCTGTATATGTATTTGCCTTTGCCGGAACCAACAAAGGAATCCTAACGTAACCTATTAGACTCAGCAATGCAAGCACGGCTACGGCACGCTCGTCAAATTTGATTTTTTTGATGATTTGAAATCCGGCAAAAACGGCCAGAACAGCTGCAAGAGGGACTGTTTGTAGGATGTACCTCGGGACCTTTTCACCCACCAGCAAAGAGAACCACAAGAAATATGTGAGGAAAATGACTGCAATAGGAAACGCCTTTTTATCTGTGAATGATAAGTAAGTCCCTAAAAGCGCGAGTAGAAAAACAGGGAGGCTGTAAATCGAATCTGCAGCTTCTATGTAATACATCCGTGTCCCTGTAAAGATAGCGCCTTTGAGACTTGCACCGCCCAATGGACTTCCAAAATAAACAAAATTTATCGTTGCGACTGCGGTTGCCAATCCGAGGACTATCGCTCCCGCCCACAACAACCCAGGAGTGACCTTGCGCTTTTCATAGAACCTCTGTCCTAAGAACAGGAGTGCAAGTGGTATTACAAGAACTCCGGAAACCCTTGACATTACGGATAAAACTATCGAACATCCAAGCAGAATTCCTGATTTTTTTGAATCATTGAACTTTAAGAGGGCATACGCAAACAAGCTCAGGGTCGTCGCCAAGTATACGTCTGTTAACGACCTGACTGAAAAAAATACATGATGTGGATTTAAGGCAAGAATGAGGGCTGCAGATACTGCTCCCCACTCATTGGTGAGCTCTTTACTTAAGAAATAGACAATAACAATTCCAGCAAGGGATACCAGCAGAGTCGCGATTCTGGATGCATAAAAGACAGACATGAAAAAGCTGAAAATAGCTGTAAGAACGTCTATCAAATACCCATAGCTATGATACGCTGGTTTCTGCGAAAGAATGAACAGCGGAGATGATTTTATCATGCTTCCGAGCCACATATATACGGATTCATCGTTCCACACACTCTCTTGAAAAATATACGGAGCTCTTACAAACGCGGCGAGAAGAACGACTGAAATGAGAAATAAATGTTCAGTTTTCACAGGAGGTTCTATTGTTTCTCATTAAATAGATAACCCACAAAGATTTAACTGCCGGAGAGACTTGTTTCAGTGAAAAACAAAATATCAGTAATCTGCACGGTCCTGAACGAAGGCAAAAGCCTCGACAGACTCTTCAGCTCTGTCCTCAACCAGACCCGCAGACCTGACGAATTTGTTGTTGTGGATGGCGGTTCGACAGACGGGACCTGGGAAAAGATACTCGCATGGAAACCGCGGTTTGAAAAAAAAGGAATCAAGTTTAAGGCCTTGCAGGAAAAAGGAGCGAACATCGCGCGCGGCAGGAACATAGCTGTGAAGAATGCGAGCTCGAACCTGATTGCCAGCATTGATGGGGGTTGTGTTGCAGACCCTGACTGGCTCGAGAATCTGGAAAAAGCATATGAAGCATCCGGGGCACAGGTTATCTC
>JALVSJ010000084.1:0-503 GCA_027024445.1 Desulfobacterales bacterium | reverse complement strand
CTCTTTGCTCGAGCTTTTTGTGCAAGAAGATGGCAAGGGTCGTGGTTCCGGACATGGACAAGCTTGGAGATGACTTCAGTCCGAGTTCACGAAACATCATGTTTGAAAAGCGAGCCTGGTCTGTTGTTGGTGGCTATCCCGAAGAACTCTATACTGCTGAGGACTCTAAATTCAATTTCAGACTCAGGCAGGCAGGTTTCAAATTCAAATTTGCACGGGACGCTGTTGTGAGGTGGCAGATGCGCCCCAGCATCCGCAAATTTCTGAAACAGTTCCTCCTTTATGGAAAAGGCGATGCGCAGGCCGGAACCCTATTCTGGTTTTTCAGAGACCCGCGAAATAGAAATGCTGTGGGTTGTTTTTATGTTGTCGTATCCTTTTTTGTGCCATTATTAATATCTGTTCTATTTCGGCCGGCGATACTGGTGCCCTTCCTGTTATACGCGTTTGAAGGTCTGGTCCGCTCACGTGAGATTTCAGATATTCCAGTTCTCCCTTTGCTC
>JALVSJ010000083.1 GCA_027024445.1 Desulfobacterales bacterium | reverse complement strand
GGTCCCACATCCAATGCACTTTTCCATGTCAACGTACCTGGGGTGCTGGAGGACCTTTACCTCAAAGTTCCCCTTTTCCCCGTTGATTTCCTGGACTTCTGATAAGGTTAGAAGCTCTATGTTCAGATGCCGGCCGACCTCGACCAGTTTGGGAGAAATGATTCACATTGCACAATCATTGGTGGGGAATGTCTTGTCCAATTGAGACATGGCGCCCCCAATGGAAGGGGAGCGCTCCACGAGATACACATAATAGCCCGCATCAGCCAGATCAAGGGCTGACTGCATACCTGCTATTCCCCCGCCCACCACGAGGACGGCTCCGGTGATATCCTTACTCATGGGTTCGTGCTCCTTAATTGTAAAGTTGGTTCCAGATTTCGTGGCTAATTTCACAAGGCAAGCTTATATAAAACCACGAGTTCGCTGTCAACCCAAATTTAACCACATGAAACGACGGCTATGCATAAGCCTAATGGCAGATTATAGGGGCTATGGTACGGAATTTTCTTTAGTCATGGCCGAATGTTATGATATGAGTAGAGAATTAAGAATGAAGCGTTACTATGGAGCGTAAAGCCTAAGATCATGCGTGATATTTGGGGGTAACGCATGTATCATTACATGGCCTACAACGCAGGGAAGGGAACGGCTGGATAGCGTTTGGAGGAGAGCAGAAATGCTTTAGCAGGCTCTCGACAGGCGTAAGAGAGGGTTAAATGAGGGTCGCAGGGTTGCAGCTTGATACCGTGTGGGAGGACAGGGAAGCCAATTACCGGCGTGTGGAGGCTTTTGCGCGGATCGCAAAGGAAAAAGGAGCCGACCTGTTGGTTCTTCCAGAAATGTTCTCCACAGGTTTTTCCATGAACTTGGGGGTAACAAAAGAGGCTCACGATGGGCCCACAACGGGCTTCATAAAGTCTCTTGCAAGGAATTTCAAAATGGCGGTTATGGGAGGCCTGGTACTCGAAGGCCACGGGGGGTTAGGCAGAAACTGTGCTCGGATAGTGGATTCAGATGGAAACGAGGTAGGGACCTACGCTAAGTGTCATCTGTTCTCCTACGCGGACGAGCACCTATACCACGAGCCAGGGGCCCAACCTATGGTTTTTGCTCTAGCAGGGGTGAAGGTGGCGCCTTTTGTTTGCTATGATCTTCGCTTTCCGGAAATTTTCCGGCTCGTTTCACCACGGGTCCATTTGATAGTAGTGATCGCTTCGTGGCCGGCACCCCGTCAGCTTCACTGGGATACTCTTTTACCGGCGAGAGCAGTGGAAAACCAGTGTTTCGTTGTCGGCATAAACAGGGTGGGGGAAGGCGGTGGACTTCGCTACACGGGGGGAAGTGCTGTCTATAACCCACTGGGAGAGCGTATAGCCTTTGGAGGAGACCAGGAAGCCCTCGTGATTGCCGAAGTTGACCCGGAAGAGGTAGAAAAGGTTCGCACCGAGATGCCTTTTCTCAACGATCGAAGATCTTGGCCTTTGAATTATGAACGGAGGGAAAACGATGAGCCAGTATAGAATTCATCCGATTGTGATGGGGACGAAGCTGTTTGACAAGGGAATGATGACCTATCAGCATGATTACGGCACACCCTATGCCATACCAATATATTGTTGGTACCTGGAAGGGGGCAACAAGAGAGTCCTGGTGGATACCGGCGAGATGAGCCCCATCCAGTCCCGGGACAGGGAAGAAAGAATTGGGGGGAAGATATATACGTTTGAGGAGGGCCTTGCAAAATGGGGGCTCCGCCCCGAGGATATCGATATTGTAATCCATACTCACCTGCACAATGATCACTGTGAGAATGATTATAAATGTGCCAATGCAGTGTTTTACGTTCACGAAAAGGAACTGGAGCGTATCCACAATCCTCATCCCCTGGATTTTAGGTACCTGGAGGATTATATCGAGGATGTCGAGGAAAACGGGCAGATTAAAGTGATCAGCGAGGATCAGGACATAGTGCCAGGAATAAGGGTCGTTCACACTCCTGCCCACACAGAAGGGGGTCTCACGGTTTTTGTGCAGACTGCTGAAGGGGAGGCAGCTATTACAGGCTTTTGCACCATAAAAGAGAACTTCTTCCCTCCAAAAGAAATCCTCGCTATGGAAATGGAGGTCATTCCGCCAGGGACCCATGTGAATGTTTACGAGGCGTATGACATTGTGAAAAGGGTAAAGGAGGCTGCTGATATAATTTTACCGCTTCATGCGC